>JBJKPA010000395.1:0-8322 GCA_046706905.1 Gemmatimonadaceae bacterium | reverse complement strand
GCCTCACCCGGGCCGCCGCGCCGCTCGCCCAGCTCCAGGCCGGGGACGTACTCGTGGTCGCCGACGAGGAGTTGGCCGGCCTCGACGCGCCCGACGTGGCGAAGGCCGGCGCGATCATCGTCATCGGCACGACGCTCCCCGCGTGGGCGCGCCACGCCGCGAACGTCGTCCTCCCGATCACCAACCTGGTCGAGGAGGAGGGAACGTTCACCAACCTGCGCGGGCGCGTGCAGCGCTTCCGCCAGGCCAAGTCGGGTCCCGGCTTCGCGCGCCCGAGCTGGGCCGTCGCGGCCGACCTTCTCGCCGCGATGGGCGAGTCCGCCAACTACCTGCTCGCGAGCGAGGTGTTCGACGCGCTCGCGGCTGCACACTCCGAATTCGCCGGCATGTCCTACGATGCGCTGGGCCTCAAGGGCGCGCTCGTGAAGGGCGCCGCGGCGGGAGCGGTCGCATGATCCCCGTCGTCCACCCGCTGCTCCAGATCGCGACGCCGCAGCTGCCGCCCCCGTCGGGGGCCGTCTATCTCATCGCCACGGTGATCAAGATGGTCATCGTGTTCAGCGTCTACATGCTGACGGTGGCGATGCTGACGCTGGCCGAGCGCAAGATCTCGGCCTGGATCCAGGACCGCCTGGGCCCCAACCGCGTGGGGCCCAGCGGGCTGCTCCAGCCGATGGCCGACGGCCTCAAGAACTTCATGAAGGAAGAGACGTACCCGGGCGCGGCCAACCTGCCGCTGTTCGTGCTCGCGCCGGCGATGGCCTTCGTGCCGGCGCTGCTCACCTGGTGCGTGATCCCCTTCGCGTCGCCGCTCCCCACGCCCTGGGGGCTGATCGACATGGTGATCGCCCCGCTCCCGGTGGGCTATCTCTTCATCCTCGCCATCTCCTCGCTGGGCGTGTACGGCATCGTGCTCGCCGGATGGAGCTCGAACAACAAGTACGCGCTGCTCGGCGGGCTGCGGTCCAGCGCGCAGATGATCTCCTACGAGATCGCGATGGGAATGGCCACGATTCCGGTGCTGCTCCTGGCCGGGAACGTGGCGCTCAACGACATCGTGATGCAGCAGGCGCACGGGATGTGGAACGTGCTCGGGCTCACCGTGGCGTTCCTGATCTTCCTCGTGTCGGCGTTCGCCGAGACGAACCGGCTGCCGTTCGACCTGCCGGAAGCCGAGTCGGAGCTGGTGGCCGGCTACCACGCCGAGTACAGCGCGATGAAGTTCTCGATGTTCTTCATCGCCGAGTACGCGAACATGGTCACCGCCAGCGCGCTGATGGTGACGCTGTTCTTCGGCGGCTGGTCGATTCCGGGCCACTGGGCGGTGGCGCCGTGGACGGTGTGGAAGACGGTCGCCACGGGGGCGTTCTTCGCCTTCAAGACGCTGTTCTTCGTGTTCTTCTACATGTGGATCCGCTGGACGCTGCCGCGCTTCCGCTACGACCAGCTGATGGCGCTGGGGTGGAAGCTCATGCTGCCGCTGGCGCTGGGGTACATCGTCGTCGTGGCGGCGGCGATCCTCGGGCTCGACGCGGCCGGCGTGGCGCGCGGCTCGTGGGCGTTCGGCGGCGCGCTGCTCGGGCTCAACGTGGTCATCGTCGCCGTCCTGTTCTTCCTGATCGACCGCGGCCGGCTGATCAGCCCGGCCTACTCGAGACTCGACAAACGCAACGTCGACAAGCTGCGTGCGCTCTCCGAGCGCTCGGCGTTGATGACGGAGGGCCGTAACTGATGGCCATCGGCGTCAAGGTGCTCGACCGGCCCATCGCCCAGACGAGCTACATCCGCGCCACGCTCAAGGGCATGGCGCTCACCGCCAAGCATCTGCTCAGTCCGCAGAAGGTCACCACCCAGTACCCGGAGCAGAAGAAGTCGCTCTCGGCGCGCTGGCGCGGCACGCACCGGATGCTGACCACCGAGGACGGCAAGGCGAAGTGCGTGGCCTGCGGACTCTGCCCCTCGATCTGCCCCGCCAACTGCATCAAGCTGGTGCCGGGCGAGGACGAGAAGGGCAACCGCTACCCGCTGATCTTCGAGATCGACGAGTTCCGCTGCATCTTCTGCGGCTACTGCCAGGAGGTGTGTCCCGAGGAGGCGATCCACCTCGGCCGGCACTACGAGAACTCGGAGTACAGCCGCCAGGGCTTCATCTACGACCTGGAACGGCTGACGGCGCAGACGCACCCCGTGTGCGAGCTGTGGGACCCCGCCGACCCGAAGGGGGAATGATGCAAGGCCCCCCCTCGATGTTCTACACGTTCCACTTCTACCTCTTCGGCCTCATCGCGATGATCGCGGCGATCGTGTTCGTGACCCGCAAGAGCCCGGTGTCGGCCGCGATGTGGCTGGTCGTGGTGATGTTCTCCCTGGCCGCCCTCTACGTGATGCTCGACGCGCAGTTCATCGGCGTGATCCAGGTGCTGGTGTACGCCGGGGCGATCATGGTCGTGTTCCTGTTCGTGATCATGCTCCTCAACCTCGGCCACCCGGCGGAGATCGCCGACGCGCGCGGGTTGTGGTGGAAGCTCGCCGCCGGGGCGGTGGGAATCGGCCTCGTGGCCGAGCTGTTCACGCTCATCCACGGCGCGGCGGCCGGTCCGTACGCGCTGCCGGCCGGCTACGCGGGCGCGCAGATCGCCGCGCAGGGGGCGATCGCGCCGATCGCCGGCCCGCTCTTCCACGAATACCTCCTGGCGTTCGAGATCACGAGCGTGGTGCTGCTCGCCGCGATCGTCGGCGCCGTGGTGCTGGGCAAGCGGAGGACCGATGCTCGCTGAGTCCATCTTCTTCTCGGCCGTCCTGTTCACGATCGGCGTGATCGGCGTGCTGACCCGCCGCAACGCGATCATCCTCTTCATGTGCGTCGAGCTGATGCTCAACGCCGTCAACCTCACCTTCATCGCCTTCGCGCGCGTGTACGGCGCGGGCGGGCAGGTGTTCGTGTTCCTCGTCATGACCGTGGCCGCCGCCGAGGCGGCCGTCGGGCTGGCGATCATCATCGCGCTGTTCCGCCACCGCCACACGGTGGACCTCCAGAACATCAACCTGCTCAAGGGCTGATGCTCCTCCAAACCGCCGCTTCCGCGGGGACGCACCCACTGGCCGGCTCCGTCGCGGGCTGGATGTGGGCCCTCCCCCTGTTGCCGCTGCTCGGGTTCCTCATCAACGGGCTGCTGGCACTGACGTCGGCCGCGCACTTCGGCCCGGCCGATCCGACCGCCGCGTCGCACGCCGCTCACGGCGACGACGCCGCCGACGGACACGACGCCCACGCGGGCGCCCACGACGACCACGCGTCCACCCGGCACCGCTACGCCGGCATCGTGAACATCGTCGGCCCCGGCGTTCTCGTCGCCGCCTTCCTGCTCGCCGTCGCGATCTTCTTCGCGATGCGCGCCGTGCCCGACCTGACGGCGCCCTTCATCCAGCGCTACTTCGCGTGGATGCCGGTCGGCGACCTCTCGGTGGACGTCGCCTTCCGCCTCGATCAGCTCTCGATGGTCATGGTGCTGGTCGTGACCGGCGTCGGCATGCTGATCCACCTCTTCAGCGTCGGCTACATGCGCGAGGACCCCGGGTACCCGCGCTACTTCGCCTACCTGAACCTGTTCGTCTTCTTCATGCTCGTGCTGGTGCTCGGCGCCAACTACCCGCTGCTGTTCATCGGGTGGGAGGGCGTCGGCCTCTGCTCGTACCTGCTCATCGGCTTCTGGTTCAGCGAGAAGGCCAACGCCGACGCCGGGAAGAAGGCGTTCATCGTGAACCGCATCGGCGACTTCGGCTTCCTGATCGCGATGTTCCTGCTGTTCGCGAACTTCGGGACGCTCGACTTCTCCAAGCTGCAGGCGATGTCCGGCCAGTTCGTGTTGGGCGGGCCGCTGATCACGGCGATCGCCCTGTTCTTCTTCCTCGGCTGCACCGGCAAGAGCGCCCAGATTCCCCTCTACATCTGGCTCCCCGACGCGATGGCCGGCCCGACCCCCGTCTCGGCCCTGATCCACGCCGCGACGATGGTCACCGCCGGCGTCTACCTCATCGCGCGCAGCAACTTCATCTTCGCCGCCGCGCCGATCGCCGGACTCACGGTCGTCATCATCGGGGCCCTCACCGCGTTCTTCGCGGCCACGATCGGCCTCAAGCAGTGGGACATCAAGAAGGTCCTGGCATACTCCACCGTCTCCCAGCTCGGCTACATGTTCGTGGGCGTCGGGGCGGGGGCGTACGTGGCCGGCATCTTCCACCTCATGACCCACGCCTTCTTCAAGGCGCTGCTGTTCCTCGGGGCCGGCTCGATCATCCACGTGATGCACGAGGCCTACCACCACACCGGGAACCACGACGACGCGCAGGACATGCGCAACATGGGCGGCCTCCGGCAGTACATGAAGGTCACCTGGATCCTGATGTGGATCGCCACGCTGGCGATCTCGGGAATCCCGCCGTTCTCCGGCTTCTTCTCCAAGGACGAGATCCTCGGCACGCTCTTCTCGCGCGCCGACGGCAGCACGCTGGCCCAGGCCCACTGGCTGGGGCTGCCGGGCACCTTCGTCATCTACGCCGCCTACGCCCTGGGGCTCGCCGGCGCGCTGCTCACCGCGATCTACATGACGCGGCTCATGCTCTACACCTTCCACGGGCCCAACCGCACGGGCGAGCGGGAGCGGGAGCACCTGCACGAGGCGCCGTGGATCATGACCGGCCCCGTGCTCGTGCTCGGCATCCTCGCCGCCGTGGGCGGCTGGTTCAACCTGCCCGAGATCGTCACGCACGCCATTCCGCTCGGCCCCACCGGCCTCCTCGAGCACTGGCTCGATCCGGTGGTCGGCGCCGGTACGGCCCGCGTGGTCGGGACGGGCGGGGAAGTGGCCGCGGGCACCGAGGGGCTGCTCATCGCCATCGCCGTCGCGATCGCCCTCTCGGGCATCGCCATCGCCGTGGCCGTGCTCAAGCCCGCCAAGCTCGTGCCCAAGGCGCAGGCCAAGCCCGAAGAGGGCTTCGAGCGGGTGCTCTACAACAAATACTACGTGGACGAGATCTACGATGCCGCCGTGGTCAAACCCACGTATGATGTGTCGCGCAACCTCCTGTGGCGAGGCATCGACGCCGGCCTGATCGACGGTCTGCTGGTGAACGGCAGCGCCTGGGCGGCGCGGTTCGCCGGCTGGATCGGGTCGCAGTTCCAGTCCGGCCAGCTCGGCACGTATGCCTGGGTGCTGGTCCTGGGCGTGCTGCTCGTGCTCGGCGCCTTCCACCACGCGGTGCTCCCATGAACGAGTTCCTGACCTCCATCGGGTACATGCACTGGGTGCTGCCGGTGCTGCTGCTCGTGCCCACCCTGGGCGCGATCGCGATCTGGATCCACGGCGCCCCGGGCGGGCCGCCGGGCGACGACGACGTGACGTCGGGCGTGGTCGTCGTGCCGCGGATGCTCGCCCTCGTCACCTTCGGCATCGAATTCGTCGTCTCGCTCGGGCTCTGGTGGGGTTACCAGCCCAGCGTGGCCGGCTGGCAGGCGGCGTACAACGTGCCGTGGATCCCCTCGTGGGGCATCCACTTCTCCGTGGGGATCGACGGGATCTCCCTGATGATGATCCTGCTCACCACATTCATCATGGTGCTCGCCGTGCTGGGCGGGTGGACGAGCATCCGCAAGCGCACCCACGCCTACTACGCGCTGCTGCTCATCCTGACCGCGGGCATGCTCGGCGTGTTCATGTCGCTCGATCTCTTCCTGTTCTACGTGATGTGGGAAGTGATGCTCGTGCCGATGTACTTCATCGTCGGCGTCTGGGGCGGCGAGCGGCGGCTCTACGCCAGCGTCAAGTTCTTCCTCTACACGATGGTCGGCTCGCTGCTCATGCTCGTCGCCATCGTGTACCTCGGGCTGGCCGCCAGGACCCCGCTGACCGGCACCCCGAACTTCAGCTACGACGCGATCCTGTCCACGACCAGGATCTCGCACACGGCCGCCTACTGGCTGTTCGGCGCCTTCTTCCTGGCGTTCGCGGTCAAGGTGCCGATGTTCCCGTTCCACACCTGGCTCCCCGACGCGCACGTCGAGGCGCCCACGCCGGGCTCCGTGGTGCTGGCCAGCATCATGCTCAAGCTCGGCACCTTCGGGTTCATCCGGCTCGCCGTGCCCCTGTTCCCGGCCGTCGCCACCAACGACACCGTGCGCGGCATCATCCTCACGCTGGCCGTGATCGGCATCGTGTACGGCGCGCTCGTGTCGCTGGTCCAGCCCGACTTCAAGAAGCTCGTCGCCTACTCGTCGGTCAGCCACCTCGGGTTCGTGATGCTCGGCATCTTCGCCCTCACCGTGCAGAGCGTGCAGGGGGCGTTGATGGTGATGATCAACCACGGCATCTCCACCGGCGCCCTGTTCCTGCTCGTCGGCATGATCTACGAGCGGCGCCACACGCGGCTCATCGAGGACTACGGCGGCATCGCCAAGGTCGTGCCGATGTTCGCCGCCGCGCTCACCATCGTGGCGTTCAGCAGCATCGGCGTTCCGGGCACCAACGGCTTCATCGGCGAGTTCCTCGTCCTCATCGGCACCTTCCGGACCTATCCGGTGGCCGCGTTCATCGCCGCCACGGCGGTGATCTTCGCCGCCGCCTACCTCCTGTGGGCCATCCAGCGCGTGCTGTTCAACGCGCTCGACAAGAAGGTGAACTTCCACATCCCCGACCTGAACCGCCGCGAGCTGGCGCTGCTCATCCCGCTCATCGCCGGCATCGTCTGGCTGGGCATCTATCCGCAGCCGGTGCTGCGGCGCATGGAGCCGTCGGCCGAGCGCTTCGTCCAGTCGGTGCAGGCGCGCGCGATCGTCCAATCGCAGACGCAGGCGTCGCTGGGAGGGAATGAGTGATGCCCCCCTTCGATCTCTCCGTGCCCTCGCAGCTCATGGCCGCCCTCGGCCCCGACCTCCTGCTCATGGGGGGCGCCATGGTGCTCCTCATCTGGGCCGCGTGGCGCCCGGCGAGCGTGGCCCACCAGCGGCAGGTCGGCATCGCCAGCCTCGTCCTCGCCCTGGCCACCGGCGGCTACGTCATCTGGAGCCTGTACCAGCTGCGCAGCGCGACCAACGGCCCCATCGCGGTGGACAACTTCCGCTGGATGGCCGACATCGTGATCCTGCTCGGCACCGTGTTCGCGATCGCCCTCACGATCGACGACAACACGCGCCAGGGCATCGGCACGGCCGAGTCGCACGTGCTCATCCTGTTCGCCTCGGCCGGCATGATGCTCCTCGCCGCGGCCCACGACCTGATGATCGTGTTCCTCGGCATTGAGCTGATGTCGCTGTCCGTCTACGCGCTGGCCGGGATCAACCGGCGCAGCGCCCGCGGCGCCGAGGGCGCGCTCAAGTACTTCCTGCTCGGCGCCTTCGCCACGGCGTTCCTGCTCTACGGCATGGCGCTGACCTACGGCGCGACCGGGTCCACCAATCTCACCGACATCGCCCAGCGGGTGGCCAAGCTGGGGCTCGCGCACAGCCCGCTGCTGGTGATGGGCGTGGCCCTGATGCTCGTCGGCTTCGGGTTCAAGGTCGCCGCCGTGCCGTTCCACATGTGGGCGCCCGACGTGTACGACGGCGCGCCCTCGCCGATCACGGCCTACATGGCGGCGACGGTCAAGGCCGCGGCGTTCGCCGCGCTGCTCCGCGTGTGGTTCGAGGCCTTCCCGGCGGCCTTCGACGCCTGGCGCCCGGCCGTGGCCGGCCTCGCCGTGGCCACGATGATCGTCGGCAACGCCGTCGGACTCGCCCAGCGGAACATCAAGCGGATGCTCGCCTACTCGAGCATCGCGCACGCCGGCTTCCTGCTCGTCGCGCTGGCCGCGGGCAGCACGCAGGCCGGCTCGGCGCTGCTGTTCTATCTGCTGGCCTACACCCTCGCCACCTTCGGCGCCTTCGCCGTGATCATCGTGCTCAGCCGCCAGGGCGACCGCCCCGTGATGATCGAGGATTTCGCCGGGCTGTGGGGCGTGCGCCCCTGGCTGGCGCTCGGGATGGGCGTGCTGATGATGTCCCTGCTCGGCTTCCCCGTGTTCGGCGGGGCCGGGTTCTTCGCCAAGTGGTACGTGCTGCAGGCGGCGCTCCAGGCGCCGGCCCCGCAGATCACCCTGGCCGTGATCCTCGTGCTCACCACCGTGGTGTCGGCGGGCTATTATCTGTACGTGGTGATGGTGATGTTCATGAAGCCGCGGCCCGAGGACGCCCCGGCCCCGGGTCCGACTCCGGGTCTCACCCGCGTCGTGCTGGTGGCGAGCGTGCTGGCGATCCTGGTCCTCGGCGTGGTGCCGGACCGCGTCGTCCGG
>JBJKPA010000394.1:0-4645 GCA_046706905.1 Gemmatimonadaceae bacterium | reverse complement strand
TGGGATGAGCACTGCGGCTGGTCCGCGGACCAGCTCTTCCTCATGTGCAGCTTCGACAACGACTGGTCCGGCCGGAAGATTCAATCGCTCGTCGTGGACACCTGGAATAGCCGGGACCAGGCCTACTGGCACTACGAGATGTATGCCGTGGGTGCCAGCGGGGCGAAACCGTTCGCCTCGAAGATGAGCATCCGGGGCAATACGTGGCTCGAGCTCGGAACTCAGAGCCGCGGCGGCAAGACCAGCTACGAGCGCATCAGCTATGTCTACTCCTCCCCGACGCACGTGACCGTGAAGATCGAGGTCTCGCCGGACAACGAACACTGGACGACCACCTTGGACGGCACCGGCATCAAGCAGGCCCGCTAGTACTCGCTCCGGAGACCGGCCCTCCAGCCGGCACGTCCACGGGCGATTTCGCGCGGGATCGACTCTGATTTCCTGAACCTCCCCGCGAGATTCCGCGCTGGGCCAGGTCCGGCGGTCAGTCGGGTGCCCTCCGCCTACTCCGACCGCAGCACCCGGACCGGGTCCGTGTGCGTCGCGCGCCACGCCGGTCTCAGGCTCGCGATCAACGCCACCATCGCCAGCACGCCCGCGACGCCGCCCATGACCCACGGATCGCGCGGCGTCACGCCGTAAAGCAGCGAGGCGAGGCTGCGTCCCAGCATCAGCACCAACGCAACGCCGACGGCGATGCCGAGCAGCACGGTCCGCGCGCCGTGCGCGAGCGCGACCCGCCACAGATGGCCGTTGGGCGCCCCCAGCGCCACGCGAATCCCCATGTCGCGAAGTCGCTGCCGCATCGCATAGGCGATCACCCCGTAGACGCCGATACCGGCCACGACCAGCGCCACCCCGCCCAGAATGCCGAACAGGATCAACCCGATGCGCCAGGGGCGGTAGTCCGCCTGCAGCTCGGCGTTCCCGACCATGATGCGGGGGGTGGCGGGCGGTCCGATGGTACTCGTGAGGGCCGCACGCATCGCGGCACGGACGGCCTGGACTCGGCCCGGCCGCGCCCGCGCGATGACCCACCGCAGCCCAATGCCCGGATTCTGCGCGAAGGGCACATACACAACCGCCCGCGGTCCCTCGATCAGGTCCCGCACATGCCCGTCTTCGGCGATCCCAATCACGGTAGAGCAGGGATTGGTGGTTCTGAAGAACCGCAGGCACTGCCCGAGCGGGTTCTGCCCCGGCCAGTAGCGCTGAGCCGCAGTTCGGTTCACGATGATCACCGGTGGCGCGTGCGCGTCATCGGCGTCCGTGAACGCGCGGCCGCGCGTGAGAGACAGACCCGTGGTGCGGAAGAATCCGGGTGAGACCCCGAGCATCACGGGGTCGCGGTTTGCGATGACCGGCGCGGGACTCTCGTCGCCGCGGTAGAGGCGTACCATCATGTACTCCGCCATCGGCTGGGCGTTCGTCGTCGCGACGCTCACGACGTCCGGATCGTGCGCCAGGGCCTTCGCCACGCGGGGGAGGCCGGCCGTCAGAAGTGCGCGGTCGGCTGCCGACGGCAGGCCGCCGGCCACCCGCCCGAGGGAATCCGCGAAATGCGCGCCCCCGAACACCACCGTCGACAGGTCATACCCGAGCGGAATCCGCTCCACGGCCCGCAAGCTCTCGACGAACAGCCCCGCTCCGGTGAGGAGGACCATCGCCAGCGCGACCTGCACCACCATCAGTACGTCTCGCGTGCGGCCCCCGCCGGCACCGCCCACGGCGGCCGCGCCGTCCTTGAGCGACGCCATGAGGTCGGGCCGGCGGGCCCGGAGCGCCGGCGCGATCCCCGCCGCGAGTCCCGTCGCGATCGCCACGCCCATGGCGAACGCGAGGTCGCGCCCGTCCACGACCGGGCCGCGCCATCCGACGGCCGGAAAGATCATCGCGCGCAATCCCGCACCCACCCACACTGCCGCGATCGCGGCGGCCGCCGCGGCCACCAGCGCAAGCACGACGCTCTCCGTGATCATCTGGCGAACGAGCCGGCCCGTCGATCCGCCGAGGGCCGCCCGGATGGCCATCTCGTGCTCGCGACGCCCCGCCCGGACGAGCAGCAGATTCGCGACGTTCGCGCAGGCGATGAGCAGCACCAGCGCCGCCACGCCGAGCAGTCGGGTGGTGATCATCGTGGTGGGCTCCGGGGTCAGCGTCGGCCCGCGCGCCTCGAGAATCGGACCGATCATGACCGTGGCGGTCGTGTC
Source organism: Gemmatimonadaceae bacterium (assembly GCA_046706905.1). GTDB lineage: Bacteria > Gemmatimonadota > Gemmatimonadetes > Gemmatimonadales > Gemmatimonadaceae > JAGWRI01. Next base: position 2,435 of record JBJKPA010000394.1, on the reverse strand, counting down.
CGGCTCCAGCTTCTCGTGCTCGGCCATTCCCCGGCGATAGACCGTGGTGCCGACGGCGGAGAGCCAGGCGTCCGACGTGCCCGGCGCCGGCCGCACGAGCACGTGGGTAGTAAAGATGTCGCGCCAGTTGGTGTACCAGGTTGGGTCGCCCGGCACCCACCTCGTGGCGAGCGGAAGCCAGACGTCGGTGCCGGTCAGATCCGCTCCGTCGAATCCCGGAGCCGCGATGCCCACGATCGTGTACGGCTCGTGGGCCAGGGTGACGGTTCGCCCCAGCACGCCGGAGTCGCCGCCGAACGCGCGGTGCCACAGCGCGTCGCTGATCACGGCGACCATCGCGCCCCGGCCCATCACGTTGTCCTGTGGATCGAGCAGCCGGCCGTGGGCCGCGTGCACGCCCAGGACCTCGAAGTATTCGCTGCTCACGTAGGCACCTTCGACCGTCGAGGTGCGGTCGCCGACCGTGAGGGGCATGGTATCGGGCGGGACGTACGGCGCGACCCGTGCGCGCGACCCGACGGCGTCCCCGATGGCCGCCGCCGCGGGGTAGAAGATCTCCGGCGTGATCTCCGGGACCTGTCCGACCGTCCACGTGGTTTTCAGGTACAGGCGCCGAACGCCGTCGGGGTTCGCCACGCCGCCCGGCGGACGCAGGAGCACCCGGTCGGCCACCGAGAACGTCGTCGTCATCGCGCCCAGTCCCAGGGCGAAGGTCAGGATCACGATCACGGCGAATCCGCGATCGCGAATGAGCCCTCGCACGGCGTATCGGGCGTCCTCGTACAGCGTGTCGATCCAATGGCGGATCGCGGCGCGAAGGGCTCGGGCCCGCGAGGGGGGCCGCTCCGCCGATCGGGCGGGTTGGGTCATGGGGGTCGGCTCCGGGGGTGGTCGGTCGGACGCGCGCAAGATACGTCGTGGACCGGCGGCTGTCGGGTCCGGGTGCGCCCGACACATCATCAGTGATCGTGAACGTCGGAATTGGGATACCGAAGTGCCACGACCCTTCGCTTCCCGCGGGGAGGCACCGCCGGGTGGCTGGGCTTCGTGCACGCGGGGACCTTCCCCCCGGATCGAGCGGGACCGATGATTGATCGGGGGCCTCCCCGGCCGCCGGTTTGCGCGGCCTCGCGCAACCCGCGGCACATCGGGCGCCCTTGAGCAGACGAATCCTCCAGCGGAGGACTGATATGACCGAACGGTCCGATCCGTCGTGGCCGGCGCTTCCGCTCGCCGAGTGGCGCGACACCTACGCCACGCTCCACCTGTGGACCCAGATCGTCGGCAAGACGCGCCTCGCCCTCGCGCCGCCGGAGCACCACTGGTGGCACGCCACGCTGTACGTCACGAGCCGCGGGCTCACGACGTCGCCCATGCCGTCGCACGGCGGCACGATCACGGTGGACTTCGACTTCATCGACCACGCGCTGGTCATCCGCACCAGCGACGGCGACGTCCGGCGGCTGCCGCTCGTCGCCCAACCGGTCGCCGATTTCTACGCCGCTTACATGGACGCGCTGCGGGCGCTGGGGCGCGAGGTGAAGCTCTACGCGAAGCCGGTCGAGATGGAGCGCGCCATCCCGTTCCGCGAAGACCGCGAGCACCGCTCCTACGACGCGGGCGCGGCCCACCGCTGGTGGTCGGTGCTGCTCCGCGCGGACATCGCCCTCAAACGCTTCCGCGGCGAATTCCTGGGGAAGGCGAGTCCCGTTCAGTTCTGGTGGGGGAGCTTCGACCTCGCGGCGGCCCGCTTCTCGGGGCGGCGCGCTCCCCGCTACGAGGGCCACACGCCCAACTGCCCCGACTACGTGATGGTCGAAGCGTACTCGCACGAATGCAGCAACTGCGGCTTCTGGCCGGGTGACGACCGCCTGCCCGAACCCGCCTTCTACGCCTATGCGTACCCCGAGCCGCCCGGGTACGGAGTTCGCTCACTCGGCGTGCCCGGTGCCTACTACCACCCCGAGCTCCGCGAATTCATCCTTCCGTACGAGCGTGTGCGCTCGGCGCCCGATCCCGACGGCGTCCTGCTCTCGTTCTTCCGTACGACGTTCGCGGCCGCCGCCGAGCTGGGGCGGTGGGACGTGGCGTGATTCCCGAACGCTGATACCGCTCGCCGGCTAATCCGCCCGCAGCGCGATCACGGGATCCACGCGCATCGCGCGCAGCGTCGGCAGGCCGGTCGCGAACGCGGCGAACAGCGCCATGCCGACGACGGCGGCGGCGAGCACCAGCGGATCCGCCGCGCTCACCGAGAAGAGCAGCGACGACAGCACGCGCCCCAGCCCGAATCCAGCCGCGAGCCCGAGCACCATCCCCACGGCCAGCAGCCGTGCCGCCTGCGTGGCCACGACGCCCGCCACGTCGCCCGGCTGCGCGCCCAGCGCCATGCGCACGCCGATCTCCTTGGTCCGCTGCGCCACGGTGTACGAGAC
>JBJKPA010000393.1:0-4308 GCA_046706905.1 Gemmatimonadaceae bacterium | reverse complement strand
GGCAGCGAGCGCCACGACCTGGCCAGCTTCGAGACGCACGCCGGGAGCTGGATCGGCTTCCGGCAGCCCGTGGGCCGCGTCGCGGCGGAGCGCGCCGGCACCAACGTGGCCGACACGCGCGACACGAACCCGGGCGAGGTGTGGGAGGAGAACGAGTTCTGGATCGAGCTGTCGTGGCGCATCGATCCCGACGGGTCGATGGGCATCCGCCGGCACTTCGAGTCGCCGTACCGGCCCGGCGAAAAGCTGCGCGTGGACGAGTACTACCGGTGGATCTTCGAACATTCGGTGCCCGGGCTTCCCGAAGCGGCCGCCGAGCGGGGGGTGTCGCCGCTGGAGTACATGCGGACGTACGGGTCGTTCGCGCTGCCCGTGGATGCCTACGCGCGGCACGAGGCCGAGGTCGGCGCCGCCGAGCTGGCGGGCGCGTCGGTGGATCCGGAGACCCGGCGGGTGTTCACGTCGGTGCCGCGCGAGCCGTCGCCGAACATCGCGCCGATGCCGGTGCCGCCTCCCGACGCCCAGGGCCGGCGCGCCGTCGGCGTGATGGTGGACGGCGTGGCGCGCCGCGGATTTCCCACGCCGTCGGGCAGGTTGGAGTTCTACTCGTCCACGCTGGCCGCGTGGGGGTGGCCGGAACTCGCCGTGCCGACCGCCGTCGAGAGCCACGTGGGTCCGGCGGCGCTCGATCGCGCGGCCGGCGAGATGGTACTCGTGCCCACCTTCCGCCTGCCCGTGATGATCCATACGAGATCCGGAAACGCCAAATGGCTCAACGAGATCGCGCACGCGAATCCGCTCTGGATCCACACGTCGGACGCCCGGCGGCTGGGCGTCACGCTGGGAGACCTGGTGCGCGTGTCCACCGACATCGGCCACTTCGTGGTGAGGGCGTGGGTCACCGAGGGCATCCGCCCGGGCGTCGTCGCGTGCTCGCACCACATGGGGCGATGGCGCACGAAGGAGAGCGAGGGCACCGACCGCTGGAGCTCGGCGCTCGTCACGCTGGAGCAGCAGGGCGCACGCTGGCGCATGCGGCGCGTGGCCGGCGTGCGGCCCTTCGCGAGCCGCGACGGTGACTCCGGACGCGTGTGGTGGCACAGTGCGGGGGTGCACCAGAATCTCGTGTTCCCGGTGCATCCCGATCCGGTGAGCGGTTCGCACGCCTGGCATCAGAAGGTGCGGGTTACACCGGCGGAGCCCGGCGACCGCGAGGGGGACGTCGAGGTCGATACGGCGAGGAGCCACGCCATATATAAGGAATGGCTCGCCATGGCCCGGCCGGCGCCGGGGCCGGATGGCATGCGGCGGCCCTACTGGCTGCTCCGGCCGCTGCGGCCGGCGATTGCCGCGTATCGCATGGCGGAAACGGACGGCGCGGGGGCGCCATAGCCCGCGAACGCCTTCCGGGCGGGCTCTGGTGCGCGCCGCCCGGCGCGCGGCATATTGGCCTGGCCCCACCCCATCGGAGGAATCGTCCATCATGATCGTCGTGACTTCGGAGACCATCGCGGGATACCGCGTCAAGGAGACCAAGGGCCAGGCGTTCGGCGTCGTCGTGCGCAGCCGCGGCCTGGGCGGCAACATCCTCGCCGGACTGCGCTCCATCGTGGGCGGCGAGATCAAGGAGTACACGCAGCTCCTCGAGGAGGCCCGGCGCCACGCCGTGGACCGGCTGGTGCAGAACGCCACCGCCATGGGCGCCAACGGCATCCTCACCCTGCGGTTCGACTCCTCGGAGATCGGCCAGACGATGAGCGAGATCGTGGCCTACGGCACCGCCGTCGTGCTCGAACCCGCGCCCTGACGTGCTCAAGCGGCTGGTCGTCGCGCTCGGCGTCGGCCTGCTGGCCGCGGGCGGTGTGGCCGTGGCGCTCCACGCCTACGCCGCCGCGCTCTACCTCTTCATCTCGGGGGCCGCCTACACGGTGGGCGTGGCGTTCGAGCGCTGGCGGTACACGCCGCCGCCTCCGCGCATCGGCAACTGGCACGCCACCGGCGAACGGTTTCTCGATCCGGGAAGTGGCAAGATGGTCGAGGTCTACTTCAATCCCGAGACGGGCGAGCGGCACTACCGCGAGCAGTCCGACCAGGACTAGCCGCCCGACACCCCCTTTCCTCCCCCCCCCGGGGGCCGCGTAATCCTCGCGTAAGGTACCGCCCCTACCTTAACACACCCCCGACACTCGCCTCCACCCGAGGTTCCCGTCATGCGTCATCTTGCCCTGGCATCCGCACTCGCGGCGGCGCTCGTCGTGCCCGCCGCGCAGCTCTGCGCCCAGCAGGCCTCTGCCGGCCCATACCATATCATCCGCACCGATCACGCCGGCGGTGAGGGCGGCTGGGACTACATCTACGCCGGCCCCGACGGCCGCCTGTACATCGACCGCGGCGAGGCCCGCGCCCAGGCCGCCACCGACTCCACGCCGGCCACCCCCGCCGTGACGTCGCGCATCACCGTCTTCGACCTCCACACCCTGCGGCCCATCGGCGAGATCCCGAACACCGGCGGCCACGGCGTGGCCGTGGACGTGGAATCGCACCATGGGTTCTCGAGCAGCGAGAAGGTCACGATGTTCGATACGAGGACGCTCAAGGTCCTCAAGATGATCGACGTCGCGCCCGCCCGGCCCGACGGCATCATCATCGACCACTACAACCGCCGCGTCTACATCTTCAGCCACCCCACGCACAACGCCACGGTCATCGACGCGAAAACCGGCAACGTCGTGGGCACGATCGACCTGGGCGGCACCCCCGAAGAGGGCGTCGCCGACGGCAGGGGCACCCTGTACGACATCATGCAGGACGCCCAGGGCAGCGTGGCCGTGGTCAACGTCAACACGATGAAGACCATCAAGCACTATCCGCTGGACGGTCCGGGCCGCTGCAACGGCCTGGCGCTGGACGCCGTGCACGAGGTACTGTTCGCCGCCTGCGCCGCCTCCGGCCCCATGGTGCAGGGCCAGCGGCCCCAGGCCGTCATGGTCATCCTCAGCGCGAAGGACGGCAAGATCCTCGACAAGATCCCGCTCCCCGGCGGCTCCGACGGCGCGGTGTTCAATCCCAACACGCAGGAAGCCTTCGCCACGCTCGGCAACGGCTACCTCGCGGTGGTCAAGGAGAACAGCCCCACGAGCTTCACGCTCGAGCAGACGCTCCCCACGATGATGGGCGCGCGGACGATCACGCTCGATCCGACCACGAACCACATCTTCACGATGAGCAACCGGTACGGCCCGATGCCGGCCGAGCCCGCCGGCGGTGAGCGGGGCGGGCGGGGCGGCCGCGGCCGCTACCGCCGGCCGCCCGTGATCCCGGGCTCGTTCACGATTCTGGAAATCGGGAAGTAGACCGAACCGGCCGTTCGGGTGTACGATTCCGGTGGCACCAACCCGGAGTCGTACACCCATGACCGGCCGCCTCGCACGCCGCACCACGCTCCTCTCGGCGCTGGCCTTCGCCGGCGTCCTCGCCACGGTCGGGTGCCGCACCGGCGCGCCCATGGGGAACGGCGCGCCCCGGCAAAACACCGCCACGCTGAGCGTGCAGAACAACGGCTTCTACGACCGCGTCGTCTACGTCACGTTGGGCGGCGGGATGCGGGCCCGGCTCGGCATCGCCCGCGGCGCGTCCACCACCCGCTTCACGATCCCGTCCACCTTCGTGCTCGGCTCGCCCCAGGTGCGCTTCATCGCCGAAGTCCTCGGCGGCATCCAGCCCTCCGTCAGCCGGCAGACGCAGGTCTCGCCCGGCGACACCGTCGACATGGTGATCATGGGATCTTGAGGCGGCCCGGGCCCCGCCGACCTTAACCGCCGCTCCGGGGTATGAGATCAGTGGAAACACAACGGAGCCGTAGTCCCATGACGATACAGAATGCCAGACGGTCCGGGCTCATGGTGGCGCTGTCGCTCGGCGGCCTCATGGCCGTGACGACCGCGTTCCGGCCGGCCGCACCGGCCGTCCCCGCGTCTCACCGGACGGCGCACCACGATAGCACCATTCTCCGCGTCCAGAACGATGGCTTCACCGATCGCGTCGTCTACGCCGTGACCGGGGGCGGCATGCAGCAGCGCCTCGGCACCGCCGGCGCCGTCTCGACCACCACGTTCAGGATCCCGAGGATGTTCGTGAACACGGCGTCCTCGGTCTACTTCGCGGCCCGCAAGTTCGCCGGGTTCTACTGGGAGTGGAGCCCGCAGGCGATCATCCAGCGCGGCGACACCGTGAGCGTGATGATCCAGCCCGGCGTCGGCGCCCTGCAGCTCACCTCGATCAGGAGCGATTGATCGTTCCGGCGCGGTG
>JBJKPA010000392.1:0-6142 GCA_046706905.1 Gemmatimonadaceae bacterium | reverse complement strand
CCCGTGAGCGGAGCGCGGAAGCGCGCCGCGACGCGCTGCACGGCGGCCGTGTCGCGCGGATGCGCGGCGAACACCGAATCGAGCGCCGCCGACAGCGCCGCGAGCCGCGACGTCGAGGAGTCCACGCCGTCGGGCACGAATGCGAACACCGGCTCCACGGTCTGGGCCAGTGCCTCGCGCTCGCGCGCGACCTCGGCGTTCGACTTCAGGACGCGGAAGGCGAAGGGCGCGATCACGTTCTCGCCCGCCACGGCGCCCGCCGCATAGATGGGATAGTTGCCCGCCGGCGCGGCCGGAAACAGGAGATACGTGAGGAGCGCGAGCCCGAGGGCCAGCGCGATGCGCGGCCGGTGATCCACGGCCGCGACGGCCCGCGGAGGCGGCGCCTCGGTCGGGCGTCCGGACTCCTCGCGCGCGATCATCGGCGCCTCAGCTCGGGGTGTCCGACGCGTAGGCCCGGATGATCTGCCGCACCAGCCGGTGCCGGACCACGTCGCCCTCGGTGAAGTAGTGGAACGCGATCCCCTCGATGCCGGTGAGGATCCGCTCGACCTGCAGCAATCCCGACTCCTCGCGCTTGGGCAGGTCCACCTGCGTCTTGTCGCCCGTGATCACGACCTTGGAGTTCACGCCGAGACGGGTGAGGAACATCTTCATCTGCATGGACGTGGCGTTCTGCGCCTCATCGAGGATCACGAACGCGTCGGCCAGCGTGCGCCCGCGCATGAATGCCAGCGGCGCGATCTCGATGACCCGCGTCTCGAGCGCCTTGGCCACCCGCTCGAAGGGCATCATCTCGTCCAGTGCGTCGTAGAGCGGCCGGAGATAGGGATCCACCTTGGCCTGCATGTCGCCGGGCAGGAAGCCGAGCGACTCGCCCGCCTCCACCGCCGGCCGGGCCAGCACGATCCGCCGCACCCGCTTGCGGGTGAGGGCGTCCACGGCGGCGGCGACGGCGAGGTACGTCTTGCCGGTGCCCGCCGGCCCGATGCCGATCACGATGTCCTGCTCGGCGATCTTGGCCAGATACTCGGCCTGGCCGGGCGTCTTGGCCTGCACGATGCGCCGCACGCCGGGCAGCGCGATGCGCGCCGTGGCCGGGAGCCCGCCGTTCTCCGACGGCTCGCCGCCCGTGTCCTCGATTTCCAGCTCGGACAGGCGCAGCACGTCGTCGGCCGAGAGCGTGAGGCGCTGGCGGGCGACGTCCACCATGCGCTGGCCCACCGGCGCGGCGCGCTCCACCAGGTCCTCCGGACCGGAGATGGCGAGCGCCTCGCCGCGCAGCGCCACCCGCACACCGAACAGCCGCGACAGCTCCACCAGGTTCACGTCGTTGACCCCGGCCAGCGTGAGCAGGTCGGCGCCCTCGGTGGAGATGCGGCGCGTGGTGACGCCCGGATCGGTCACGAACCCTGCCCCCGCACGGTGATGTGCAGCTCACGCAGCTCGTCGGCGGGCACCGGCGCCGGGGCTCCCTCGAACAGCGCCCGCGCCGCCGTCGTCTTGGGAAACGCGATCACGTCGCGCAGCGACCCGGCGCCCGACAGCATCATCGCGATGCGGTCCATGCCGAGCGCGATGCCGCCGTGCGGCGGCGCGCCCGCGCGCAGCCCCTCGAGCAGGAAGCCGAAGCGCGCCTGCGCGGTGGCCTCGTCGATGCCGAGCATGGCGAACATGCGGCTCTGCAGCGCCGGGTCCGCGATACGGATGCTGCCGCCGCCCAGCTCGGTGCCGTTGTACACCACGTCGTACGCGTTGGCACGCACCTTTTCCGGCGCGCTGTCGAGCAGCGGGATGTCGTCGGCGTTGGGCGACGTGAAGGGTTGGTGCACGGAGGTGAGGTTCCCGGTGTCGGCCTCCCGCAGGAAGAGCGGGAAGTCGGTCACCCAGAGGAAGGCGCGCGCGCCCGCGGGCACCAGGTTCATGCGCCGCGCCACGTCCTGGCGCACGCGGTCGAGCGCCGGGTTGGCCACGGCGTCGGTGCCGGCCACGTACAGGGCGAGCCCGCCCTCGGGAATGCCCAGGCGCGCCGCCGCGCCCTCGGCCAGGAACTTGGCCGCTGGCCCTTCGAGCGTGCCGTTGACGTGCTTGAGCCGCAGCAGTCCCGCGGCGCCGGCCGACTTCGCCTCGGCCTCGATCTCGTCGAGCTGCTTGCGCGAGAGCGTGGCCCCGCCCGGAATCACGAGGCCGCGAATGCGCCCGCCCTGCCCCAGCACCGTGCGCGCGATTCCGAACTCGGTTTCGCGGAACACGTCGCTGGCGTCGGAGATCGCGAGCCCGTAGCGCAGGTCGGGACGGTCGCACCCGTAGCGCTCCATGGCGTCGGCGTAGGTCATGCGCGGGAACCGCGAGGGTACCGTGATCCCGGCTTCCGCCCAGAGCGCGGCGATCATCCCCTCGGTGAGGTGGATGATGTCCTCGACGCCGACGAACGACGCCTCGATGTCGATCTGGGTGAACTCGGGCTGGCGGTCCGCCCGCAGGTCCTCGTCGCGGAAGCAGCGCGCGATCTGGAAGTAGCGGTCGTACCCCGACACCATGAGCAATTGCTTGTAGATCTGCGGCGACTGCGGCAGCGCGTAGAACTCGCCCTCGTGGATCCGGCTGGGCACGACGTAGTCGCGGGCGCCCTCGGGTGTGGGCTTGGTGAGGATCGGCGTCTCGATCTCGAGGAAGCCGTGGTCGCTCAGGTAGCGCCGCGTGGCCTGGTTCAGCTTGTGGCGCAGCACCAGGCTGTGCTGCAGCTCCGGCCGCCGCAGGTCCAGGTACCGGTGGCGCAGCCGCAGCTCCTCGGCGGGAAGATTCTCTCCCTTGGCCCGGGCCACGGGGATCGCGGGCACGGCCGCCGGCCCGACGATCGTGAGCGCGGTCGCGTGCACCTCGACGTCCCCGGTCTCCAGGTCCGGGTTGCGCATCGCGTCCGGACGCGCGACCACCTCGCCCTCGACGAGCACGACGGTCTCGCTGCCCAACGCCGCCGCGCGGTCGCACAGCTCCTTGGGCGTGCGCTTGGGATCGAAGGAGATCTGGACGAGGCCGGCCAGGTCGCGGAGATCCACGAACACCAGCCCGCCGAGGTTGCGGGCGCGGTGCACCCAGCCGCCCAGACGAACACGTTGTCCCACGTGCGAAGCCCGCAGGCTCCCGCAGCGGTGGGTCCTCAGGGAAGTCGAGAGATCGGGTGACATTCAGGGGTTGGCAAAGGGCTCCACCGCCGCACGCGGGGGCGGCAGGGTGCGGCCCGGCCGCCGGGTTCGGCCGTCGCGGGCCGAACGCACGAACCGACCCGGCGATCCTGGGCCGGGTCGGACGAGGGAGGCGGGTGCCGGGAATCGTTCATCGAACCTTCTATCATAATGCCGGAACGCGACTTACGGTAGTTCGTCGCTTGACTCCCGGGAGCGGCCCAAGCTAGCTTAAGTCCATGCGCCGCTTGCTTTTTGCCGCCATCATGTGCGGCGGCATGGCAACTCCCTCGCTCGCTCAGCAGGTCCCGGCGCGCGACCTGCTCGACTTTCCCATCGGTTCGATCGCCGAGCCGGCCCCGCTCTCGTATCTGCTGTCGAGCGGTGTGTGGAATCCGGCGGCCGTGGCGATGCCGCCGCGCGAGAAGATCCAGCTCGGAATCCTGGCAATGAACTCGCCCATCGAGCTGGGCGTCTCGGCGCAGCTCGCCGCGATGTCGGTGGCGCTGCCGCGCGACTTCGTGGCCACCGCGTCCCTGCTGCGCGCCTCCATCACCGATCTCGTGCGCACCGGGACCGACCCGCAGAGCATCGGCGGCGAGATTCCGTACGCCACGACGTTGTTCTCGGCGGGGGTCTCGCGCCACCTGGGGCCCCTCACGGCCGGCGTCGCGGCGCGCGTCCGCACGGGGACCATGGACTACATCCAGCGCACCTCGCTGTCGTTCGACTGGGGCGTGGTGGCCGACAGCGTGTGGCGGACGCCGGTCCGCCTGGCGGCCTCCACCTTCCTGCTCAGTCCGAACCGGTCGCGCGAGCGGGCCACGATCATGGGCGCGGCCGACGTGCCGCTGTACCGTCGCGGCACGCTGCTCTCGGTGCGCGGCGGGTTCTCGGAGTCGGTGAGCGACGGGCGGGGCCACGAGGACTACGTGTACGGAGCGCTTCGCTACGCCGCGCTGGAGGCGCGCGGCGGCGTCGCGCGGACGAACGAGTTCGGCACGACCTACGACCATCTGCGTCTCGGGCTCGACCTCCGATACGGGCGGTACGCGGTGGGCATCGCGCGCGAGCAGGAGGGCGCCGGGCTCGGCGCCGTGTATCAGTTCATGCTGACGACGGTATTCCCATGAGCGGTCGCGAGAATCTGCTCGACCTCACCCCGGCCGGGGCGCTGGAACGCCTGACGGCGTTCATGACCGGGCACGGGCTCCCGGCCTACCGCGCCCGGCAGGTGCTGCGGCATCTCTGGGTGGCGCCGGCGGCGGACTTCGCGCACATGACGGACCTCCCGGCCGCGTTGCGCGACCAGCTCGGCGAGGCGTTCGAGATCCCGCGCCTCGCGGTGATCGCGCGGCAGCGCTCCGCCGACGGCACGGAGAAGTTCCTCTTCCGCCTGGCCGACGGCGAGGCCATCGAGACGGTGGCCATTCCCGAGGGGAACCGCATCACGCTGTGCATCTCGTCGCAGGCGGGGTGCGCGCTGCAGTGCGCGTTCTGCGCCACCGGCGCGATGGGTTTCACGCGCAACCTCGCGGTGCACGAGATCGCCGGTCAGGTGCGCGAGATGCGCCTGCTCGATCCGCCGATCCCCGTGACGAACGTCGTGTTCATGGGCATGGGCGAGCCGCTCATGAACTGGAAGGCGGTGGACCCGGCGCTCACGATCCTCAACGATCCGCAGGGGCTCGGCATCGGCGCGCGCCACATCACCGTCTCGACCGTCGGCGTGCTCCCGGGCATCGTCGCGCTGGGCAAACGCCCCGAGCAGTTCCGCCTGGCGATCTCGATCCACGCCCCCAGCGACGCGCTGCGCCGCGAGCTGATGCCGATCAACACCAAGTACCCGCTGGCCCAGGTGATCGAGGCGGCGCAGGCGTTCGACCGGCGGGTCACCTTCGAGTACGTCATGCTCGGCGGCGTGAACGACGGCGAGGAGCACGCGCTGAACCTCGCGGCGCTTGCCCGCGAGTGCCGGGCGTTCGTGAACCTCATCCCGCTCCACCCCGGCGGCGCGCGCGGCTTCACGCCGGCCACCCGCGGGCGCATCGAGGCATTCGCGCGCGAGCTGCGCGATCAGGGCGTGGAGGTGGCGGTGCGGAAGAGCCGCGGCGTGGACATCGCGGCCGCCTGCGGGCAGCTACGGACGGAGCGGCTCGCTCGGCGGTCGCCAGGCGCGGCCCAGCAGCACGGTGAGATCCACGTAGAAGGTTGAGTCGGGGCGCGCCTCGACGTGCGCGCCCCCCAACGCCTTCGCGACGCGTTCCGCCCACCCCGGGTGCCCGGTGCGGTCGAGCACCACCGTGCTGTCCTGCTGCGCGTCGGCGGTCCCGATCAGCACCACGTCGAACCCCGCGCGGCGGAGCAGGAACGTCGCGCGGCGCGCGAGGCCACGGGTCGTGGTGGCGTTGAGCACCTCGACGCGCACGCGCTGCCCCGCGGGCGCGGTGACGTCCGGTTCCGGGGCCGTCGCCGGCGCGCCATGGGCGCGCTGCCACCAGTAGCGGAACCCGGCGGCCACGACCAGCGTCGCGGCCGCGGCCAGCAGGATCCGCCCCGGCTTCATTGCAGCGAATTCCAGAGCGCGATCGTGGGCTCGAACACGGCGTGCCCCTCGCGCAGCGCCCACTCGATGCGTGTGCGCACCACCTGACGGAACACCCCGTCGAAATCGTGCGGCACCTGGGCCGCGAGGAACGCGCGGTCGGCGTGCGCGAACTTCCGGCCCGGCTCCAGGAAATCCGCCATGTACAGCGCCCGTCCCGGGCGCCCCCACCCGGGGTGGCCGATCGTGTGGTAGCGGATCGCGTCGAGGAGTTCTCTCCGCCGCTCGCCCTCCCGCTCCAGGCGCGCGGCGGCCGCCGGCCCGTGGAGCGTCTTCGCCGGACTGATCGCGTCGCCGCTCAGCGCGCGGAGCGTTTCCTCCGGCGCGTCGCGCAGCGCGTCGTGCCACCGGC
>JBJKPA010000391.1:0-6218 GCA_046706905.1 Gemmatimonadaceae bacterium | reverse complement strand
GGCGAGCAGCGCTCCTGCCGCCAGCAGCGCTCCTGCCGCCAGCAGCGCTCCTGCCGCCAGCAGCGCGCCTGCCGCCAGCAGCGCCCCCGCGTCGGGCGCTCCCACCGCCGGCACCTACCTCGTCGGGGTGCCCATGCCGATGACCGGCGCGGAGGCGCAGTCGGGCACCGAGATCTACGACGCCGAGAAGCTCGCCGCCGACCAGATCAACGCCGCGGGCGGCGTGCTGGGGCACAAGATCGTGCTGAACGAGCAGGATGACGCGTGCGACCCGCAGACCTCGGTGAACGCGGCGAACAAGCTCGTTTCGCTCGGCGTGCAGGCCGTGGTGGGCGCCTACTGCTCGAGCGCCGCGCTGCCCGCTGAGCCGGTGTACGCGCGGGCCGACATCCCCAACCTCCAGCCCTCGGCGAACGCGGCCACCCTCACGCAGCACGGCTACACGAACGTCTTCCTGCTCGACCCGAGCGGCTCGCTCCAGGCGCAGACCGCGGCGAGCTTCTTCCTGAACGTCCTGCACGCCAAGAAGATCCTCATCGCCGACGACCAGTCGGCCTACTCGGTGAACGTGGCCCAGCTCGCGCAGCAGGACATCACGAAGGCCGGCGGCACGGTGCTGCCGCTCCAGGCGGTGCCCGCCACGACGCAGGACTTCTCGCCGGTCATCACCACGATCCGCACGAGCGGCGCCGACGCGGTGTACTGGACCGGCTACTACGCGCAGGCCGCGCTCTTCGTGCGCCAGCTGCGCGGCGCGGGCCTCAAGCTCTCCTTCGTCACCGCCGACGGCTCGGTCGACCCCGCGTACATCAAGGACGCCGGCGCCTCGAACGCCGACGGCTCGTACTCCACGATCGCCACCACCACGCAGTTCCTCACCGGCAGCGCGGCGCAGCAGTTCACCCAGGCGTACAAGTCGGCCTTCAACGCCGATCCCGGCCCCTACTCCGCCTACGGCTACGACGCGATGTACGCCCTGGCCAACGCGATCAAGGCGGCCAACAGCCTCGCGCCCGCCAAGGTGATCGCGGCGCTCCACACGCTCCAGTTCACCGGCCTCACGGGTCCCGTCTCCTTCGACAAGACGGGGGCCCGCCAGGGCGCGAAGTTCGTCGTGCTCGAGGTGGTGAACGGCCAGTACCAGCTGGCCCCCACGCAGCCGCCGGCACAGCCCTAGGCGACCGATGAACGACGAGGCGCGGCACCGCACACCGAGCCAGCCATGGACCTGATCGTCACCGAGATCGTGGCCGGGCTCTTCCTGGGCGCCTTCTTCGGCCTGGTGGCGGTCGGCTACAGCATGGTGTATGGGGTGCTGCGCCTCATCAACTTCGCGCACGGCGACTTCTACATGGTCGCCGCCTACGTGAGCTACAGCGTGCTCGGCGCGGTCGAGGTGGGCAGCGCCACGAACTGGGCCAACGTCGTGTGGGTGGGCCTGCTCACGATGGTCGTGGGAGGCCTGCTCGCGGTGGCCGTCGAGCGCATCGTGTACCGCCCCATGCGGGGCGCCGCGATGCTCAGCCTGATGATCGCCGCGCTGGGGGTCTCGGAGGTGCTCGAGAACGGGGTGCTGAACATCCCCTTCTGGGGCTCCCAGTTCCGCGCCTACCCGGTGACCCCGCCCTCCAGCGGGTTCGACTTCGCCGGGGTCCACTACGCCTGGGTGCAGGTCGCCATCATCGTGGCGGGCGTCGTGCTCACCGCGCTCGTCTACTGGGTGGTGAACCACACGCTCGTGGGCACCGCGATGCGGGCGGTGGCGCAGGACCGCACCGCGGCCACGCTCATGGGCATCGACACCGACCGGATCATCGCGGTGGTCTTCTTCCTGGGCGGTGCGCTCGCCGGGGCGGCCGCCGTGATGGCCGGGCTGTACTACGGCCAGATCAACTACCTCATGGGCTTCGACGTCGGCCTGCAGGCCTTCACCGCGGCCGTGCTGGGCGGCATCGGCAACGTGCTGGGGGCCGCCGTGGGCGGCTTCCTGCTGGGCATCCTCGAGTCGGTCGGCACGGGGCTCTTCGGGCCCCAGTGGGCGCTCCTCTTCGCCTTCGCCGCGCTCGTGCTCACGCTCTGGCTGCGGCCCACCGGGCTGCTCGGCGAGCGCGTCGGGCAGCGCGTCTAGGGGCGGGCGGCCGGTGGCACAGGACGAGCGGCACAGCGGGGCGACCGAGCCGCCGGGCGGCGATACCGCCGTCGCGCGGGTGGACGTGTTCGGCTACGAACTCAGCTACGCCCACGGCGACTACGTGATGTCCGGCGGGCGCGTGGTCAATCGCCTGCCGAGCACGGTCGTCCGGATCACGACACGCAGCGGACTCCAGGGCTACGGTGAGACCTGCCCGCTCGGTGCGACCTACCTCCCCGCGTTTGGGGAAGGAGCGCGCGCCGCGCTGCGTGTACTGGCGCCCGCGATGCTCGGCGGGGATGCGGCCAACCCGGCCGCCATGGGCGAACGCAGGCACCAGCCACTGCGCGGTCACGAGTTTGCCAAGAGTGCCGTGGACATCGCCTGCTGGGACATCCTGGGCAAGGCTACCGGGCAGCCCATCGCGGCCCTGCTCGGCGGCGCGCTGCAGCACGATCTGCCGCTGTACGTCGCGGTCCCCATGGGTCCGCCTGCGGAGATGGCCGCGTTCGTGCAGGAAGTACGCCGCCACGGCATCCATCACTTCCAGCTGAAGCTGGGCGACGCCCCCGAACGCGACGCGGCCCGCGTCGCCGCCGTCGTCGGCGCGACCGGCCCCGAAGACGCCGTGGTCGCGGACGCCAACGGGGGCTGGCGCCGCCAGGACGCGATCCTCGCCGCGCGGTTGCTGGAGCGCTACGAGCGGCTGCGGCTCGAGCAACCCTGCCCCACGTTCGAGGAATGCCTGAGCGTTCGCCGCCTCTGCACGCTGCCGATGGTGCTCGACGAGGTGATCACCGATCTCCCCGCGCTGGTCCGAGCGGCACAGGCGGACGCGATGGACCAGATCAACCTGAAGATCGGGCGGGTCGGCGGGCTCAGTCGCGCGCGCCTGCTGCGTGACGCGGCGGTCGAGCTCGGGATCCGCCTGATGATCGAGGACACCTGGGGAGGTGACCTGGTGACGGCAGCCGTGAGCCAGCTTGCCGCGGGCACGCCATCGGATGCACTCTTCGCCGTCTCCTACATGAATGACTGGACCAACGAGCACATCGCCGGCTACAGTCCCCGCTCCCACGACGGTCGCGGGCCGGTGCCCACCGGGCCCGGACTCGGCGTCGAGGTGGACGAGGGCATGCTCGGCGCACCGCTCTTCAGCGTCCGCGCCTGATCGAACCCGCCCAGCCCACAAGGAAGGAGCATCCACGATGCTGGTTCCGCCGTTCCGCAACGAGCCGTACACCGACTTCGCCGACCCCGGCAACCGTCACGCCTTCGAGGAGGCGCTGCGCGGGGTGCGGGCCCGCTTCGGCTCGACGTATCCGCTCCTCATCGGCGGGCGCGAGGTGACGACGAAAGAGACGCTCCGCTCGGTGAACCCGGCCCGCCCCAGTGAGGTGGTGGGAGTCCACGCCGCGGCAGGCGTGGCCGAGGTGGACGCCGCGGTCGCTGCCGCGACGGCCGCCTTCCCCGCCTGGTCGTCCACGCGCGCCGAGGAGCGCGCCGCGGTCTGTCTCCGTGCGGCCCAGGCGGTGCGCCGCCGCCGGGACGAGCTGAGCGCGCTCATGGTGCTCGAAGTCGGGAAGAGCTGGGACGAGGCCGACGGCGAGACCTCGGAAGTGATCGACCTCCTCGAGTGGTACGCGCGCCAGATGCTCGCGCTCGACCGGTCGGAGGGGGTCACCCCGTATCCGGGCGAGCTCATCAGCTACCGCTACCTGCCGCTCGGGGTGGGGGTCGTCATCTCGCCCTGGAACTTCCCCCTCGCGCTCCTCACGGGGATGCTCACGGGTGCCCTGGTGACTGGCAACACGCTCGTCTTGAAGCCGGCCTCCACGGCCGCCACCGGCGCGGCGTTCCTCGTCGACGTGTTCCGCGAGGTGCGCCTCCCCGATGGCGTGCTCAACCTCCTGCCCGGCCCGGGCGGGGTCGTCGGCGACGCGCTCGTCGGGCATCCCGGCGTGCGCTTCGTCGCCTTCACCGGATCGCGCGAGGTGGGCGCCCACATCTACGAACGGGCGGCCACGACCCCGGCGGGTCAGCACTGGCTGAAGAAGGTGCAACTCGAGATGGGGGGCAAGAACGCGGTCGTGGTGGACGAGACGGCCGACCTTGCGGCAGCCGCCCACGCGATCGCGGTCAGCGCCTTCGGCTTCCAGGGCCAGAAGTGCTCCGCCGGCTCGCGCGCGATCCTGCTCGACCGAGTGTACGACGAGGTCGTCGAGCGCGTGCTCGAGGAGACCCGCCTGCTCAAGCTCGGCGACCCGGTCGATCCGGAGGTCGCGATCGGCCCCGTCATCGATCCCGCCGCCGAGCGCAAGGTGCTCGGCTACATCGAGGTGGGCAGGCAGGAAGGCAAGCTCCTCACGGGCGGGGCGAAAGCGGAGTCGCCCGGCTACTTCATCGAGCCCACCGTGTTCGGGGACGTCGCACCCACCGCACGGATCGCGCAGGAGGAGATCTTCGGCCCGGTGCTCTCCGTCATCCGCGCGAAGGACGTGGACGAGGCGCTCGCCGTCGCGAACGGCACCGAGTACGGGCTGACGGGCTCCTTCTTCAGCCGCGATCCGGGCCGGATCGCGAAGGCGAAGGCGACCTTCCACGCCGGCAACCTGTACATCAACCGCAAGTCGACCGGCGCGCTCATGGGCGTGCATCCCTTCGGGGGCTTCAACATGAGCGGCACCGACACGAAGGCGGGCGGGCCCGACTACCTGCTGTTCTTCACCCAGGCGCAGGCAATCGGCGAGCAGCTGTAGGGAATGCGGCCCGGCGGGCGTGTCCCGTCGGGCGTGGCGCACGCGCAGTTGCCGCGCGGTACGCTGCCAGCGCGCGGCCGCCGACAGGGCGGTCGAAACGGTGTGGGAGAAGCGCCCGTGACATTCACCCAGCAACTCGTCGCGGTCGACGCGCACGCAGCGGGCGAGCCCGGCCGCGTGATCGTGGGAGGCGTCCTCGACGTTCCCGGCGCAAGCATGTTCGAGAAGATGCGCAACTTCCGGGAGCGCCACGACGACATCCGCCTGCGCATGCTGCGCGAACCCCGCGGGTACCCCGCGGCGAACTGCAACCTGATCCTGCCGCCCACGGACCCGCGCGCCGCGGCCGGCTACATCATCATGGAGCAGGTCGAGTACCCGCCGATGTCGGGGACGAACACGATCTGCGTCGCGACCGTGCTCATCGAGATGGGCATGGTGCCGGTCCGTGAGCCGGTCACCGAGTTCCTCCTGGAGTCCCCCGCGGGACTCGTCGGCATCCGCGCCGAGGTCGAACACGGGCGGGCGAAGCGGATCACGTTCGAGAACGTGCCCTCCTTCGTCTTCGCCCTCGACGCCCATGTGGAAGTGCCGTCGCTGGGCACCGTGGTCGTCGACGTCGCGTACGGCGGCATGATCTACGTCATTGCGGACGCCGGCGCGCTGGGCATGCGGCTCACACCCGACGAGGCGCGCGACATCGTGCGGGTCGGGGAGATGATCAAGGCCGCCACGCGCGAGCAGGTGCCCTGCGTGCATCCCGAGAACGAGGGGATCGTGGGACCCACGATCGCGCAGCTGTCCGCCCCGCCCAGCGGCCCCCACGCCGATCGGCGCAACGCAGTGGTCGTCTCGACAGGTGAGCTCGACTGGGGCCGTCCCGACACGTGGACCGGCGCGATCGACCGCTCGCCGTGCGGCACGGGAACGTGCGCGAAGATGGCGACGCTGCACGCCCGCGGACAACTCGCCATCGGCCAGGACTTCCGCCACGAAGGGATCCTTGGCACCGTCTTCACGGGCCGGCTGCTGCGCGAGACAAGTGTCGCCGGGCGCCCGGCGGTCATCCCCTCGCTGAGCGGCACGGCCTGGATCACCGGGTTCGCCCGCTACGTCCTCGATCCCGAGGATCCATTCCCGGCCGGCTACACGGTCGGTGACATCTGGGGTGCCGGCGCCAGCGCGGAGCCGGAGGGCGCAGGTCGCCGGCCGACGCCAGATCCCGCCACTCCGACCGGGCCCCGCGGCTCGCGGGCAACCGGAGACGCCCGGGGCTCGCGGGCGCCCGGCGCCACCCCGGACGTGAAGGCACGCGGCGGCACCCCGGG
>JBJKPA010000390.1:0-3133 GCA_046706905.1 Gemmatimonadaceae bacterium | reverse complement strand
GGATCGAGGCGCGCCTCGATCCCTGCCCACAGGTCGCGCGGCGGCGTGTGGTCGGGGAGCCGGCCGGCCTCGGCGGTCACCCGCCGGAGAACGGCGAGCACTGCGCCGCACCCGGCGCACGCACGGGCGTGCGCCTCCATGGCGGCGCGGGTCGCGCCGTCCACGTCGCCTTCCAGGAAATCCATCAGCCGCTGGCCGAAGATCTCGCAGGTCATGGTGGGAGTGCCGCTCATCGGTTCAACGCCTCTCGCAAGAGGAGCCGGGCGCGGTGGAGCTGCGCCTTGGTGGCTCCGGTGGTCACGCCGAGCATCTCGGCGATTTCCTCGTGTTTATACCCCTCGACGTCGTGCAGGGTGAAGACCCGCCGTGCGCCCGGTGGGAGCCGCGTCATCGCGTCCTCGAGGTCGAGCAGGGCGCCCGGCGGCAGCGCGGATCCCACCACGCCGGCGTGAACGTCCATCCCGCGCTCCTCGTCCTCCGGCTCGAACCGGGAGTGCCGCCGCGCGCTCGACTTTCGCTCGTTGAGCACGACGTTCACGGCCAGCCGGTGGAGCCAGGTGCCGAAGGAGCTTTCCCCGCGGAAGAGGTGCAGCTTCTCCCACGCACGTACGAAGACGTCCTGCGTCAGCTCCTCGGCGCGCTCGCGGTCGGCGACCATGCGCGCGCAGAGGGAAAACACCCGGGCGACGTGAGTCCGGTACAGCCGTTCGAACGCCCTCCGATCACCCGCCGCGGCCAGGGCCGCGTCGGCGTCGGACGGATTGGGTTTCGGCGATTCGAGGATGGCCACAGCGGTCATGCGTCGTCGGTTCTCCGTCCGTGCACCGGATGAGATAGCCGACGGGGGCAAAAGGTTGAAATACCGGTCGGTAGGCGCATCACCGGCCGGTGCAGGGGGCTCTCCGGGGCCTACGCCCCAGCCGGCGGGTGGGTTTCGGGGGCGGCCGGGTCGAGCCGGCCCACCAGGGCGGGGAGTTCGGCCAGCCGCCGCAGGTAGTAGCTGGGCTGGGCGGGGGCCAGCTCGGCCTCCGAGAAGGGGCCCCAGAGCGCGGCCACCGTGGTCACGCCGGCGCCGCGGCCGGAATGCATGTCGTGAAGCGAATCGCCCACGAACATGGCGCGGTCGGCGGTGCCGCCCAGGCGATCCAGCGCGAGCTGCACGGGCGCCGGGTCGGGCTTGTGCCGCTCCAGCGAATCGAAGCCGACGATCGTGTCCACGAAGTCGAGCAGTCCGACGTGCGCCAGCCCGCGCTCGGACAGCTCCACCGACTTGCTGGTCACGATCCCCACCGGGTGGCCGCGGCCGCGCAGGGCCCGCAGGGCGCGGGCGGCCCCGTCGTAGGCGCTGATCAGCCGGTCGTGGTTTTCGAGCTGGTATTCGCGGTAGGCGGCGATGAACCGGTTCACCTCGTCGGCGTCGCCGGTGTAGTGGCCGAACATCGCGCGCAGCGGCGTGCCGATGAATGCCAGCCACTCCTCGTCGGCGGGCGCGGGGAGTCCGCGCGATTCGAAGGCGTACGTCTTGGAGCGCTGGATCAGCTCGATGGAGTCGATCAGCGTGCCGTCGAGGTCGAAGAGAACGGTGTAGGGTGCCATGCCGGATGGAACAACAGTACTCAAACGAAAGACGGCCGGCTCGGGAATCCCGAACCGGCCGTCGTTCACGCGCCGAAGCGCGTCGGCTTTAGCGGCCGAGCTTGACGACGTTCTCCGCCGCCGGGCCCTTCTGGCCCTGGACGACGTCGAACTCGACCCGCTCGCCCTCGGCCAGCGACTTGAAGCCGCTGCCCTGGATGGCGGAGTGGTGGACGAAGCAATCCTTCGATCCGTTCTCGGGCGTGATGAAGCCGAAGCCCTTCGCGTCGTTGAACCACTTCACGGTGCCGGTCGTACGCATGCGGTACTCCTGTGTGTTGTTGTGGTCGGAGTCCGGTGGTGCCGTACGTACCGACTACAAGTTTCGTGAACCATGCCCTCACGATGGGCGGTGTTCCCGCGCCGCCGGACACTCGCCGGACGTCGCGCGCGACTCTGATCGACAAAAAAGGGACCCAGCGAAAGCCAGGCCCCAACTTCATCGTGGAACGTGTCCGCGCCCAAGCGCGGGAGTCGCTGGCCAGAAACGTACCTGCGTATAGAAAAACGCGCAACGGCCACTTTGGGGGGTGGAAAGGCGACGCGTCAATCATTCCCCGGGGGTTCCTCCGGGGGGCTGTCCCACCCCCTGCCGCGGGGTCTGGGACAGCAGCCGGGTGGTGAACCGCTGGCCCTCCGAGATCCGCTCGGTCTCCACGGCGATGGCGTCCACGGCCTGCTCGATGCGGGTGAGCCGTTCCTCGATGGCCCTGAGCTCCGGGGCGCCCACACTGCCCGGGGGGCGGCGGTTCACGAGGGTGCGCACCACGATGACGATGGTGACGGCGATGATGGCGAGTCCGACGAGGGCGAGCGGAAGATCGGGATCCATGGCTTGGGGGCTCGGCGTGGCTGGGAATGGGCGGTGTGCCGGTCCGCCCCGAAAAGTACGGGGGAGCCCCGACGCGGGTGTCAACCTGGGGAGGATGGCGCGACCGCCCCGGAAAGGGCCATACTGTATGGACATGGGCGCCGCCATGGCGGGCGGGGCCCCACCCACCCAGACAGCAGCTGGGAGGCGCGGATGGCGGAGCACTTCCATTCCGAACCGGGGAACGGCGCCGAGCCGTTCGCCACGGACGCGACCGAGCACGCGAGGGGATTCGTGGCCTCGGCGGCGCGCACCATCGGTGCGGACGTCGAGCACGTCTTCGCGGCGTGGACGGAGGAGGCGCAGCGCGCCCAGTGGCTCCGGGAGGACCAGCTCGTGGTCACCGACCGCATTGCCGGCGTGTCGCTGCACGGCGACTGGGGTTCGGGAAAGCTTCGCGTCCTGTTCATGCCGCGCGGGGCGGCCCGCGCCTCGGTCACGGTGGACCACGAAGGGCTGCCCACGGCGCGGCGCGCCGAGCAGATGACCAAGTTCTGGCGGGCCCGGCTGGGCCGGCTCGCCGCCCTGGTCTAGCACACCCGGCGGTGAGCGCGGAGGGGGCGCGCGCGCGCCCCCGACCCGTGGCCGAACAGGCCGGCGACCCCCACGACCTAGAGCGCGCGCGGG
>JBJKPA010000389.1:0-15725 GCA_046706905.1 Gemmatimonadaceae bacterium | reverse complement strand
GCCGACCCGCTGGCGCACCGGCAGAGCATCGACCGCGACGTCGTGGTGCTCACCGACTGGATGGTGAATCGGCTGATCCGCCTGGGGTACTGCGCGCCGCTGGACGACGCGCTCTTTCCCAACAAGGCCCGGCTGGTGGACGACCTGCGCAACGTCGCCTTCGATCCGGGGCGCAAGTACTCGATGCCGTGGATGTCGGGGATGACGGGACTGGCGTACAACCGCGCGAAGACGGGGCGCGAGCTGACGAGCTTCGCCGACATCCTCGACCCCGCGTTCAAGGGCCAGGTGACGATGCAGACCGAGATGCGCGACACGCTCGGGCTCATCATGCTGTACCTGGGCATCGCGCCCGAGCACGCGACCGATGCCGACGTGGCCACGGCGTGCGCGCTGGTCACGAAGTACCGGAAGAACGGGCAGATCCGCGCCTTCACGGGGACCGACTACGCCGACGATCTCGCCGAGGGGAACATCGCGATCGCCATCGGGTGGTCGGGGGACGTCGCCGGGCTGGCCGGCGACAACCTGGACCTGCGGTTCGCGGTGCCGAAGGAGGGCGGGCTGCTCTTCTCCGACTGCATGTTCATTCCGGTCACGTCGCACCGCGTGCCGCTGGCGATGGCGTGGATGAACTACGTGTATCAGCCGGAGGTCTCGGCGCGGATCGTCGAGGCCGTGCGCTACATCTCGCCGGTGAAGGGCACGGGCGAGGTGCTGGCGAAGACCGATCCGGCGCTGGCGGCCGATCCGCTGGTGAATCCGCCGCCGGCGCTGCGCGCGCGGCTGCACGAGTTCCGGCCGCTGAACGACGAGGAGGAGCGGCGATACACCGAGCTGTTCTACCGGGCGATGGGGGTCTGAGCGTGGCGACCGCGCGGGCGCTCACGAACCGCGGCGGCCGGCGCATCGCGCCCTGGCTGCTGGTCGCACCCGGCGCGCTCTGGCTGGTGGTGTTCTGCGTGGTGCCGGTGGCGACGCTGGTGCGGACGTCGTTCGGCGCCGCGGGCTCGGCGGCCGCGCCCTGGTGGGACGGCTACGCGCGGGCGTTCACGCAGTACGGCGGGCATCTCGCGCGGAGCTTCGGGTACGCCGCCGTGGCGACGGCGATCGCGCTCGCGCTGTCGTATCCGCTGGCGTACGTGATCGCGTTCCGCTCGGGGCGGTTCAAGAACTTCCTGCTGGGCCTCGTGGCGCTGCCGCTGTTCGTGACCTTCCTGGTGCGCACCTTCGCCTGGAAGACGATCTTCAACGACAACGGGATCGTGGTGCACCTGCTGGGCACCGTGCACCTGCTGCCGCCCGAGCACCGGCTGCTTGATACGGTGTGGGCGGTGATCGGCGGGCTGGTGTACAACTTCCTGCCGTTCATGATCCTGCCGATCTACGTGAGTCTGGAGAAGATCGACCGGCGGCTGGTGGAGGCGGCGCAGGATCTGTACTGCAGCGGGCGGCGGGCGTTTCTGAAGGTGGTGCTGCCCCTGTCGCTGCCCGGCGTGTTCGCCGGCACGCTGCTCACCTTCATTCCGGCGGCCGGCGATTTCATCAACGCCGAGCTGCTGGGCGGACCCAATCAGCAGATGATCGGGTCGGTGGTGCAGACGCGGTTCCTGGTGGTGCGCGACTATCCGCTGGCGGCGGCGCTCTCGATCGTGCTGATGCTGATCATCCTGGCCGCGGTGTCGGTGTACACGCGGTTCCTGGGCACGGAGGACCTCGCGTGAGCGCCACGCGACGGTCCGGTCGCGCGCTCGACGTCGTGGCGGCGGCGGTGCTGTTCTATCTCTTCCTGCCGATCTTCGTGGTCGTCGGGTACAGCTTCAACCGGCCGGCTGGGAAGTTCAACTTCGTGTGGCACGCGTTCTCGCTCGATGCCTGGGCGCATCCGTTCGCGTATCCGGCGCTGGTGGACGCGATGAAGCTGAGCGTGGAAGTCGCGGCGGTGGCGACGGCGGTGGCGACGGTGTTCGGGACGCTCATCGCGCTGGCGCTCACGAAGTACCGCTTCCGCGGGTCGGGCGCGGTGAGCGCGCTGTTGATCCTGCCGCTGGTCGTGCCGGAGGTGGTGCTGGGGTCGTCCCTGCTCTCGCTCTTCCTGGCGATGGGCGCGCCGACGGGGTTCGGGACGATCGTGATCGCGCACGTCATGTTCTGCACGAGCTACGTGGCGATCACGGTGCGCGCGCGGCTGCGCGGCTTCGACTGGACGCTGGAGGAGGCGGCGATGGACCTTGGCGCGCCGCCGCTGCGCGTGGCGATGAAGGTGACGCTGCCGCTCATCGCGCCGGGGATCGTGGCGGCGGCGCTGCTCAGCTTCGCGCTGTCGTTGGACGACTTCATCATCACGCTGTTCAACGCCGGGACGCGGGTGACGTACCCGCTGTTCGTATACGGGGCGCGGCGGGCGGCGTTCCCACCCCAGATCAACGTCGTAGCGACGGCGATCCTGCTGCTGAGCCTGCTCGCGCTGGGCGGGACGGTGTGGTGGCAGCAGCGGAGTCTGCGGGCGTCCTGACCGGCGCCGGAGGCCGCGCGCCGAGGATCTGCTCGAGCGCCGGCTCGGCGAGCGTCTCCTTCTGCAGCAGCGCCGCGGCGACCTCGTCGAGCTCCTTCCGCGCGCCGCTCAACAGCTCCCGCACGTGGGCTCGGCGAGCTTCGATGAGGTGCTCGATTTCCTCGTCGATGCGGGCCGCAGTCGTTTCGCTGTAGTCCCGTCCCTGCGCCAGCCGGTACCCCAGGAAGGGATGGTCGCCGTCGGAATCGAAGGCGACCGGACCCAGCTCGCCCATCCCCCATCGCGTCACCATCCGCCGCGCGAGCGACGTGGCCTGCACGATGTCGCTCTCGGCCCCGGTGGTGATCTCGCCCAGCACCAGCTCCTCGGCGACGCGGCCACCGAGCATCACGTCGATTCGCGCGATCAGCTCGGAGCGCGGATGGTTGTAGCGGTCCTCGGCGGGCGACTGCGTGGTGACGCCCAGCGCCTGACCGTGCGGGAGGATGGTGACCTTGCGTACCGGGTCGGCGCCCGGCGTCCGCCACGCCACCACGGCGTGTCCGCCCTCGTGGTAGGCCACGACGCGCCGATCGCGCTCGGAGAGCACGCTGGGACGCTCGGCGCCCATGACGACCTTTTCCCAGGCGCGTTCGAAGTCGTCCATCGTCACCTTGTCGCGGCCGTCGCGTGCCGCGCCGAGCGCCGCCTCGTTGCACAGGTTGGCGAGATCGGCGCCGCTCATCCCCGTGGCCGTGCGGGCCAGGCGGGCGAAGTCGACGTCGGGCGCCAGGGGAATGTGCCGCGCGTGGATGCGCAGGATGCCCTCGCGGCCCCGGCGGTCGGGGAGCGGAACGACCACCTGGCGATCGAAGCGTCCCGGACGCAGGAGCGCCGGGTCGAGGACGTCCGGGCGGTTGGTGGCGGCGAGCAGGATGAGCTGCTGATGCTCGGCGAAGCCGTCCATCTCGACGAGGAGCTGATTGAGCGTCTGCTCGCGCTCGTCGTTGGTGGCGCCCACGCCGGCGCCGCGCCGGCGGCCCACGGCGTCGAGCTCGTCGATGAACACGATGCAGGGCTGCGCGCTCTTGGCCTGTACGAACAGGTCGCGCACGCGGCTCGCGCCCACGCCCACGAACATCTCGACGAATTCGGAGCCGTTGATGCTGAAGAACGGCACGCCGGCCTCACCGGCCACGGCGCGGGCGAGCAGCGTCTTGCCCGTGCCGGGCGGCCCCACGAGGAGCACGCCGCGCGGAATGCGCGCGCCGACCTTGACGTACTTCTCCGGGTGGCGGAGGAAGTCCACCACCTCGGCGAGATCGGCTTTGGACTCGTCGGCCCCCGCCACGTCGGCGAAGGTCACCTTGGGCTGGTCGGCCGTGTAGCGGCGCGCCCTGGTGCGGCCGAGTCCGAACAGGCCGGCCTGGCTGCGGGCGGCGCGGCGGCTGAACCAGACGATCACGACCAGGATGAGCAGGAACGGCAGCCCTTCGGTGAGGAGGAGCGACACCCAGGGCGTACCGGGTGAGGAGACGTCCACCTCGACCCGCCGCGCCTGCAGGAGAGGCATGAGCGTCCGGTCGCCGACGTCACCCGGAAAGGTCGTGGCGAATTGCGCGTACGTGGGCGGACGCATGCCCGCGGCGGTGCTACCGGCGGACGCGACGTGGGAGCTGCCCGCCGGCACGGCCTTCGTGGTGCCGGCCGCGACGGCGGTGGATCCGGCGGGTGCCGGCGGCCAGGCGAGCTGGTGCTTGAACGTTCCGGTAATGTTGTCGCCGACGATCTTCACCTGGGCGACGTTGTCGGCGGCGAGCTGGGTTACGAACGCGCTGTACGGCAGCGTGACGCGCGCGGGGTGGCGCGGCAGGAACAGGAGCAGGTTCCAGATGGCGAATGCGATGAGGAAGAACCACCACGCGCGTTGCGATGGCCGGCGCGGGCCCTGCGGCTCCGCCCTCCCCCCGTGTCCCGAGCGGTTCGCCGGGCCGAGCTCGCGGCCCGATGATTCTCGTCCCGTTCCTTCGTCCATTCCTTCGAAAGGTGCAACGAAACGGGCGGCCGATGTTGCCGCGAGACCGTTCTTAGCGGTTTCGTGATCGTGCGCCGGGCGGTGCGGCCGGGCTCGACGCGCGCACGGCGGCTCCGGACTTTCGATGCGCCCGGGATGTCACTCGGCGCGGGGAGAGTCAAACGATGTGGACACGATAAACTGACGGACGGAACGAACGACAGACGGAGACATCAAAGGGGTTTTGAAAAGGCGCTGTTTCACCCCAGAGTCTTATCCGTTGGCGGTCCGCTCATTCCGTCTGTTGTCCGTGTCCCCATCGTTGAGACTCCGGATGGTCTGAGTGACATCCCGGCCACGCCCTGGGCCGGCGACCGGCCGTCACTTCCCTGACGTTCCCTTCATCCGCGCCTCGAGCTCGGTGCCGAAGCCGTACACGACGTCGTACACCGGGGTCGCGGTCGCGCGGATCATGAGCAGGTGCGTTCCGTCCAGCGAGACGTCGTAGTTCGCGTGCGGCGCCTGGGCAAAGACGTAGTCATCGGGGAACAGGTTCGTGCGGCCGGTGACGGAGAATCCGCCGGCGGTGGACACGGTGGCCGCCACGACGTAGCGCCCGTCCCGGTAGAAGATCCGGCGTCCGTCGCGCGCCCACACGGGCTCCGTGCCGCTGCTGACCGACACCTGCACCACTCCGCCCGGCCCCGGGAAGGGCCGCACGACGACCTGCGACGTGCCCGACGCGTCGGTGACGTAGGCGACCCATTTGCCGTCGGGCGAGACCCGGGCCTGCGTCTCGATGGCGTGCGACGCGGCAACGGGGTGCGACGTCGTGTCCCCCTGGAGCGCACGATACATCACGTCCGCCTGGTCGGCGCCGGCGTCGTCGATCTGATAGACGAGGTCCTTGCCGTCCGGCGTGATGACGCCTTCGTAGTAGTCGTTGTGGTCGCTGGCTTCCAACGGCGTGGCCGGCGCGCTCAGATCGGCGGGCTCCCACCAGATCGCGGTTCGTGAACCGCGATCCGTGCGGTACAGCACGCGGCGGCTGTCGGGCGACCACTCGGGGCGGTCGTTCTGCGTCCCTCCGCTGGTGAGGCGCGTCGGCGTGGCGGAGGCGATGTCGTAGACCCAGATGTCGGTATGCCCCGGGGTGCCGATGGCCATCGCGACGCGCTTGCCGTCGGGCGAGAGGCGGGGGTAGGCGTAGGCATCCGGCTTCGAGATGAGCGGCGCGAACGCCCCGTGCATGCCCACCCACCCCAGCACACCCTGCGCATCGGCCGGCTGGTAGACCAGCGTCCCCGTGGGCGACATCGCCGCCATGCTCGCGGCCACGGCGATCATCGGCGTCACCGAGGGACCGAGGGCGACGGCATTGCCGGTGACCCGGCCGGCGCGGTAGTCGAAGGGGACGGCCATGAGCGCGCCCGTGGTGAGCGCGTACACCAGCGTGCCATCGTAGTAGCCGATCACGTCCATCAGATTCAGGTCGATGCGCTTCACGCTGCTGCTGCCGCTGCCGAGCGTGAGCTCGCCGAGGTGGATGCCCGACAACGCTCCCATAGGCTGGATCGAGAACAACACCGTCTTTCCGTCGGGCATGATCCGCGGCTGGTTGAAGTACAGCTCGTGCCGCGCCCTATCCGGCTGTGCCAGCAGGGTGGCCGTGCCCCCGGACGAGGGAAGGCCGTACAGTCCGTCCTCCGTACCGAGCAGGATGGTGCCGGTCGGACTCCAGGCAATCCCGACCGGTTCCGCTCCGGCCGGGCCGACCAGCGTTGGGGACCCTCCGGTCGTCTGCACCTTCCACACCGACGCGTTGGCGAGGTACGCCACCGAGGCGCCATCGGGGGAGAAGCAGGGTTGCTGCGCCCCGTCGGTTCCGGGGACTACGCGAGCAGCGAGCGCGCCCAGCGACCGAAGGTACAGGCGGGCCGTGCCGGTGGAGTCGGGGAGCGCATACGCGATGGTGTTGCCGTCCGGCGAGACCGCGACGTTGGTCGCCTCGGCCGCGTTGGTGACCAGCATCGTGGACGGGAGCCGCATCTCGAAGCGCACGACCGGGCGCGGGGCGATGCGGTGCGCGGCGCGCCACTGCCACACGCCCAACCCGGTGGCCGCGACCAGCGCGACGGCCAGCGCGACGACCAGCGGACTGCGGGCCAGCGAGGACACGGGCGGTGCGCCGGCGGGCGTCGCCCCCGGCATCGCGGCCGTCGAGAAGTGCGGATCGGCCAGCGCGTCGGCGAACGCCTTCGCGGTGTCGAACCGATCGGCGGGCAGCTTCTCCAGCGCCTTGCCAAGCGCCGCGGCCACGTTCGGGGGCACCGACTTCCGGAGCCGCGTGACCGGCGCGGCGTCCTCGGTCACGATCTTCATGATGATCTGCTGCGCCGAATTGCCGATGTGCGGCGGCTCGCCGGCCAGCATCTCGTAGAGCACCGTCGCCAGCGAGTAGATGTCCGACCGCGCCGTGATGTCCTTGTCGGCCGTGGCCTGCTCGGGCGACATGTAGTGCGGCGTGCCGAGGCTCAGACCCGTCTCGGTCATGCGCCCGCCGGCGGCGGCGCTCACGGCGAGCGCGATGCCGAAGTCCATCACCATCGGGCGCCCATCGTGCAGCAGGATGTTCTCGGGCTTGATGTCGCGGTGGATCACGCCGTGCCGGTGCGCGTAGTCGAGCGCGTCGGCGATCTCGGTCGCGATCTTCACGGCCTCGTCCACGCCGAGCTGCGTTTCGCGGTTGAGCTTCTCGCGCAGCGTCTCGCCTTCTATATACGGCATGACGTAGTACAACTGGCCGTCGGCGACGCCCGAATCGAAGAGCGGAAGGATGTGCGGGTGGCTCAGCGCCGCGGTGGTCTTGATCTCCTGCACGAACCGCTCGGCGCCGAGCACGGCGGCCAGCTCGGGCTTGAGGACCTTGATCGCGACGTCGCGATCGTGCTTGAGATCGCGGGCGAGATAGACGGTGGCCATGCCGCCCTGCCCGAGCGCGCGCTCGATGCGGTAGCGGTCGGCAAGGGCGGCGGATAGGCGGGCGGCGTCGTCCGGCATCGACCAAAAATGCGTACCCCGGTCGCCCGGCGCCAGCGGGAACGGCGGGGGTCCGAGCCCTCGGTGCGCCGGACGCTCCCGTTGGCGCGGGGGATGAAGCATGATCTGGACACGGACAACCGACGGACGAAACGGACAACAGACGGAGACATCAAAACGGGGGGTTGAAGAGACGCTGTTTCCCCCAAAGTCTTATCCGTTGGGGGTCCGTTCATTCCGTTAGTTGTCCGTGTCCCAATCGTTAAGACTCCGGACGGTCTGAGCTACATCCCGGCCAAAACGATCGCCGGCGTACGTCGGTGGCGTCGGCGGCCGTGGCGGCGTACGATTGGAGCCACCTCTCCGGGCCCCCGCCGGACGATCCCCTCTCCTCGAGGAACTCGTGATGAAGAACTGGCCGTTGGTCCTCGCCGCCTGCGGACTCGTCGGGACCGGTGCCGCGGCGCAGACGCCGGCGCCGCTCGCGGGGTTCGACGCCTACGTGCAGCACGTGATGCAGCAGTGGCAGGTGCCGGGGCTCGCGGTCGCGATCGTCAAGGACGGCAAGGTCGTGCTGGCCCGGGGCTACGGCGTGCGCGAGCTGGGCAAGCCCGCGCCCGTGGACGGCAACACCATCTTCGACATCGGCTCGAACACCA
This sequence comes from Gemmatimonadaceae bacterium, assembly GCA_046706905.1. Classification (GTDB taxonomy): domain Bacteria; phylum Gemmatimonadota; class Gemmatimonadetes; order Gemmatimonadales; family Gemmatimonadaceae; genus JAGWRI01. The sequence goes on along the minus strand of JBJKPA010000389.1, from coordinate 7,519 downwards.
AGGCGTTCACCGCGGCCGCGCTCGGCACCCTGGTCGCCGCCGGACGGCTCGAATGGGACGCCCGCGTGGTGGACTACGTGCCGCACTTCCGGCTGAGCAGCGCCTGGGTCACGCAGTCGATCACGCTGCGCGACCTGCTCACGCACCGCGCCGGCTACTGCGATCCCGACATGTGGTACACGTCGAACGACAGCGACGTGATCGCGCGGCTGCGCTATCAGCAGCCGAACTACGGGTTCCGGACGGAGTTCTGCTACAACAACATGCTCTACCTCACGGCCGCCCGGTTCATCCCCGCGATCACCGGCGAGACCTGGAACCGGTACGTGGCGCAGCACCTGTTCGCGCCGCTCGGCATGGACCACACCGTCACGACCGAGGCCGAGGTGGCTGCGTCGAGCGACGCCGCCGTGCCGCACGGATTCGTGGACGGCAAGGTCGTGCCGATCGGGCTCTATTGGGCGCACAACATGGACATCGCGTCGCCGGTGGGCGGGATCAGCTCCAGCGCCAACGACATGAGCCACTGGATGCTGATGCTCCTCGCCGACGGCCGGTACGACGGGAAGACGGTGCTCGACTCGAGCATCGTGCGCACGATGGAGACGCCGCAGATGGTGATCGGGGGCGGGCCCGGCGTGGGCCGCGAGATCCGGGCGTGGATGCCGGGGAGCGTCTTCTATACGTACGGCCTCGGGCTCTTCATTCAGGATTTCGCCGGCCACACGCTCGTCTGGCACGCCGGCGACATCGACGGGATGGCGTCGGCCATGGCGCTCCTGCCCGACGAGCACCTGGGCGTCGCGGTGATGTCGAACATGAACCAGAACGATGCGCGGTTCGGGATCGTGGAGCGCGTGCTCGACGACTACCTGGGCCTCCCGCCCGGCCACCTGAGCGACTCGCTGCTCGCCATGACGCAGCGCATGCGAAAGGCAGGCGCGGCCGCAGAGGCCCGGCTCGCCGCGACGCGCGACGCGACCGGCCATGCGCCGCACGCGCTCGCGCGCTACGTGGGCGACTACGTGGACCCGTACGACGGGACGGCGCGCGTCACGCTCGAGAACGGCCATCTGGTGGTGCGGCTGGGCAACCCCGACTTCACGGGCGACCTCACCTACTGGCACGACAACACGTTCCAGGTCGCCTGGCGGCACCGCTTCTACGGCACCGACTACGTCACCTTCGACCTCGACGCGCTCGGCGCGCCCACCCGGCTCGCGCTCGGCAACGGGGCACTGCATTTCGAGCGGGCGAGGCCGCGGGGGGCGCGCGGGATGCGGTAGCGGCCCGCGTTCCGGGCCCTCGGTGCGCCCGGCGCTCCCGTTGGCGCTGGGGAAGAGTCATGATCTGGACACGGACACCTGACGGACGGAACGGACGACAGACGGAGACATCAAAGGGGTTTTGAAAAAGCGCTGTTTCACCCCTGAGTCTTATCCGTCGGTAGTCCGTTCATTCCGTCTGTTGTCCGTGTCCCCATCGTTGAGACTCCAGATGGTCTGAGCCACATCCCGGCCACATCGAGCCTCGAACGACCGCCGCCCGGGCGAGCCGCTACGCCGCCTCCTCCCACGGACCCTCGCTCGCCGCCGAGAGCTTCTTCATGACCGGGATCAACGCCGCGGCGACCACCGTGCCGATCACCGCCACGATGCCCAGCTTCGTGAACAGGTTCGTGTAGAGCGGCAGCGAGTCCACCGGACTCGTCACGTTCTGCGGCACGCTGGCGTACGTCGCGACGTAGCTGCCGAGGTACTGCGAAATTCCCGTGGCCAGGAACCAGACGCCCATGATGAAGCCGCGGAGCGACGGGGCGACGTAGCGCGCGACCATCGCCAGGCCGAGGCCGCTGATCAGCAGCTCGCCCAGCGACTGGAACGCGTAGCCGGCGATCATGAACCAGAACGACACCTTGCCGCCCACGGCGAAGTGCCCGCTGAAGCCGTAGATGAAGAAGCCGAGCGCGAGCACCGCGAAGCCCATCGCGAACTTCGTGGAGATGTGGAAGTCGCCGCCCTCGCCCTTGCCCATGCTCGTGTACAGCCAGGCGAGCCCGGGGCTCAGGATGAAGATCCAGATCGGGTTGAGCGCCTGCACCTGTCCCGCGGGGACGTTGTAGCCGAAGAAGTCGAGGTTCACGTTGCGCAGCGAGAACAGCGTGAGCGACGTGGACATCTGCTGGTAGAAGATGAAGAACAGAATGCCGAGCGCCGTCAGGATCATCACCGCGATCAGTCCCTTGCGCTCGCGCTCGCTCCCCTTGTTCATCATCACGATGAAGATCGCGATCATGGCGAGGAAGCCGGCGACGACCGTCGCGCGGGCGACCGTGCGGTTCTGGATGATGAACGCCACGAGCACGATGCCGATCACGATGCCGACGATCACCTGCACCAGCCGCTTCACGTTGAGCGGCTGGAAGTCGGGGTCGGACCCCACGTGCTGCAGGTAGCGGCGCATCATGAAGTAGTTGATGATGCCCACGATGAGCCCGCCCGCCGACACCGCGAACGCCACGTGCCAGCCGACCTTGACCGCGATGAGCGGCGTGGCGAGCTGCGACGCCGTGGCGCCGATGTTGACCGCCATGTAGTACATCGTGAACGCACTGTCGATCTTGGCCGTGTCGCCCTCGTACAGCTTGGAGATCATGTTGGCGGGGTTCGCCTTGAACACGCCGCCGCCGACGGCGACCACGGCGAGCGCCGGAAAGAGCATCTCGGGGTGGCCGGGAATCGCGAGCCCGATGTAGCCCAGGGCGAGAATCAGCGCGCCGAGAACCATCGTGCGGCGGCTGCCCAGGACCTTGTCGCCGATCCAGCCGCCGATGGACGGCACCGTGTAGGCGAGCGCCGCGAAGGCGCCGAAGGTGAGGTTCGCGCGGTCGTCGGTGTAGCCGAGCCGCTGCACCATGAACAGCACCACCACGGCCGTCATGCCGTAGTAGCCGAACCGCTCCCACATCTCGATCAGGAAGAGGGTGGTGAACCCCTTCGTCCGGGAAGGCGCCTGCGCGTCTGCCGTCATGTTGGTAGTCCTCGATCCGTGAATGGTTGGGGGGTCGGATGATGCCCAATTATCCGCTCCGGACCGGGGTGGCGCCATCCCGCGGCCGCCGGGGTCCGGCGTGCCCCTCGCACGATCCGCCCGGCCGATGCATGTTGGGCGGGAATCCCGCCCGCGGACCGACCCATGTCCCAGCCATCGCCCAAGCCGACCGACGCCGACATCGACGTGTACGGCCTCACGCACATCGGCAAGGTGCGCAAGGAGAATCAGGACCACTTCCTGATCTCGTCGCTCGTCAAGCAGATGCGGGTGGACCAGACCAGCCTCCCCGACATCACGGGGATCAGCAGCGCCACCGACCGCGTGGCGTCGCTCAGCATGGTCGCCGACGGCGTGGGCAGCGGCGCCGGCGAGCAGGCATCGCGGTTCACGGTCCAGGCGATCGCGTCGTACGTGGCGCGGAGCGCGCAGGTCTTCTACACGGCCGACGCGACCGAGCCGGAGACGTTCGCCGAGCTCCTCGAGGATGCCGCGATGCGGGTTCACACGGACCTCCTCGCGCACGCCGACTCGGCGGGCAAGAGCGGCCGCCTCGCGACGACGCTCACGCTCTGGCTCGGCCTCTGGCCGCAGGCGTACGTGCTGCAGGTCGGCGACAGCCGCTGCTACCTCTATCGCGACGGGCACCTGGCCCAGATCTCCCGCGACCAGACGATGGCCGAGGACATGGTCCGGACCGGGATCCTGCCGCGCGAGCGGGCCGCGCACTCGCGGTGGGCGCACATCCTCTCGAGCGCCATCGGCGGCCCGGAAGCGGCACCCGTCGTCACGCGCGTCGTGCGCGAGTGGGGCACGATCGTGCTGCTGTGCAGCGACGGCCTCACCAAGCACGTGTCCAACGAGCGCATCGCCGAGCGGCTCGGCGCGCTCACGAGCGCGAAGCAAACGTGCGAGGCGCTGGTGCAGGACGCGCTGGACGACGGCGGGACCGACAATGTGACCGTGCTGATCGGCCGGACGCTGCCGCGCCGGTAGGCGGCGCGGCCGTTCCGGTCGAGCAGACTCCGCGCCGCTCAGCGGCCTCCGCCCGCGGCGCCCAGCGTCCAGACGTTGTTCGCCCGGTCCACGTCCGGCATGCGGTCGTCGGGGTCGACGATCACCGAATCGATGGCCGCGTGCGACGCGTACCGGAAGGAGAAGCTCGCCCCCTGCTCCCAGATCTCCACGGGCAGGTGGACCGTGCCGCTCTGCCCGCCCCGCTCCACCACGCGCACGGTGGCGGGCATGACCATGCGGTCGTTGTTGGCGATCGTGATCACCGCCCCGTTCGCGGGGTTGCCGTCCACATACGCCACGCCCGACGCCGCCTGATCCAGCGTCCAGCGCTCGTAGAACCACTCCTTCCAGAACCAGTCCAGGTCCTCGCCCGCCACGTCGTTCATGGTGCGGAAGAAGTCCCTGGGCGTGGGATGCTTGTAGGCCCACCGCTGGATGTAGGCGCGAAACGCCTCGTCGAACCGTCGGTGTCCCAGCACGTCCTCGCGCAGCAGGTACAGGGCCGCCGCCGGCTTCACGTAGTTGTTGAAGCCCACGTAGCTGCGCTTCACGTTGTCGGCATAGGTGATGATGGGGTCGGGCTGCCCCGTCCGCTTCATCATCGCCGCCAGCAGCGGCATGGAGTCCTCCATGGCGCTGTACGGCGCGAAGCGTCCGTGGTCGTAGGCGAGCGTCGAGTAGATGTCGATGAACGAGTTGAACCCCTCGTCCATGAATCCGTACTGTCGCTCGTCGGAGCCGACGATCATCGGGAACCAGCTATGGCCGATCTCGTGCGTGGTCACGCTCCAGAGCGAGCGCCCTTTGGTGTTCCACGCGCAGAAGACGATGCCCGGATACTCCATGCCGCCGGCCGCGGCCGCCACGTCGATGGCCACCGGCCACGGATAGGGATACCACTGCTGCGCGTCGTACTCGACGGTGTGCTTCACGAACTGCGTCGCGCTGCCCCAGGCCGAATCGCCCGCGACCTCGACGGGATAGACCGACTCGGCGAGCGCCGTCTTGTCGTGCGGGAGGGTGATCCGCGCCGCGTCCCAGATGAACGCCGGCGAGGCCGCCCACGCCACGTCGCGCGTGTCGTTCATATGGAAGCGCCAGGTGAGCGTTCCCCGGCGGGCCGGACGCGAGGCCGGATCGGTCACCTCGGCGGCCCCGCGAATCATGACCGTGCGGTCGCTCTTCGCCGCCGCCGCGAGGCGCGAGATCTCGGCGCCGGTGAGCACGTCGTGCGGATTGGTGAGCGCGCCCGAGCCCACCACGAGGAAATTCCAGGGCACGGTGATGGCGTAATCGAAGGTGCCGTAGTCCAAGTAGAATTGGCCGCGCCCCAGGTACGGGAGCGTGTTCCACCCCTTCACATCGTCGTACACCGCCATGCGCGGATACCACTCGGCGATGGCATACACCGGGCCGTTCCTGGTGTCGTACCACCCCGTGCGCTGGCGGAAGGGCGGCACCACGTACGAGTACGTGATGCGGACGTGGGTCCTGCCGCCGCCCGGCGTGAGCGCGCGCGGAAGGCTGATCTGCATCCGGGTGTCGGTGACCAGGTAGTCCGCCTTCGTCCAGCGGCCGCCCGACTGGAGCTCCACCGACTGGATGTCGTAGCCGCCGTCGAAACCCGGGGTGATGTAGCGCGGGTTGCTCACCGCCGCCGTGAGCGTGCCCCGTGAGTCCTTCTTGTACAGGTTCTGGTCGAGCTGCACCCACAGGTAGTGGAGCGTGTCGGGGCTATTGTTCGTGTAGGTGATCTCGTCCGTGCCCGACACCGTGTGGCGCGCGGGCTCGAGCGTGACGTGAATGCGGTAGTCCGACTCGTTCTGCCAGTAGCGCGGGCCGGGCGCGCCGGAGCCGCTGCGATAGACCGTGCCCGGACTGCTGAGGAAGGTGGGATCGAAGGTCTGGCGCACGTCGTACTGCGCGCGGGCGGTGGCGGCGAACAAGACGAGCGACGCCGCGGCGAGACAGGCGGTCGGAATGAGGCGTTTCATACTGGCGCTTCCTTCGGCTGGAGATGCGGCGAGGCGGAAAGACGGGCGGGAATCGTCACTTGCCCGGTCCCGATTCGAGGCGCGAGGTCCACGAGGTCATGATCCGCACCTCGCGCAGCGGCGGCGACGCGACGTGCTCCTTGAACACGAACCGGTTGCCGCCCATGCCCACGGCGTAGTTGCGTCCGGGGAAATCGGCGACCGTGGCGGTGAACAATTTCTGCGGACTTCCGAAGGGAGTCGCGCTCGCGGGGTCGTAGCTGAGCGAATAGAACGTCTGCCGCGAGACGGCGCGCCCGTCCATGGTGCGTCCGACGTCCACCACCGCCGCGGTCAGCCCCGACCCACCGGGGACACCCGAGGGCATGCCGTAGTCCACGGGCGCGAGCACGAGGCGCCGGCCGCTGCCGTCCAGCGCCAACGCGAGCACCGCCCCGCCGGCGCCGGCCTCCTCGTGCTCGATCACCCAGCGGCCGTCGCTTGTCACCGTGAAGATCGTCTTGTCCTGCGCCGCCAGCGCGTGCCCGGCGCGTTTTCCTCCACGGATCACGCTCACCGAGTCGTTCGACGCCGCGAGATACGCACCGCTGTCGGCCAGCGGGAGCACCAGCGGCCCCATGGCGGTGCCCGGCGGGAGCGGCGTCGGCGCGGCGTTCCGATCCGGATCGCCGATGAGCGCGGTATCGCCGTGGGTGTAGACGATCTCTCGTCCGTTGGCGGTCCACGACGGAACACCCAGGCCGCGGCCGCTGAGCCACGGCGTCACGTGCCCCGTGAGCACGTCGATCACTTCGATCCGGTCGCCGCCCGCGGTGCTCACGTGCGCCGCCAGGCGGCGGCCGTCGGGGGTGAGCGAAAACCCGTCGTAGTCGTCGGGCGGCGCGGGGATCGTGTCGATATGACCCGCGCGATCGGCCCGCAGGAGGATCCCGAGGGCCGCCACGTCGCCGGGCGCGTAGGCGAGCACGCCCGACGCGCTCACCGCGAACTGCGCGGCCCCGCGACCGGTCTCGACCCGGACGCTGTCGGCGATCGCGACCGCCGGACCGGTCACGCGGAACGACGCGGCGTCGAACGGCGCGGCGAAGAGGCGGCCATCCAGGGTCGCGTAGACGAGATGGCCGCGGCCGTCGGTTTCGCCGGCGACGGCGTGCAGCGGCTCCTCGCCGCCGCTGGCGGCGGGGTGCATGACGGGCACGCCCTTCCCCGTCTCGAGGTCGGCGACCCAGAGCGCGGAGCCATCGCCGACCAGCACATGGCGTCCGTCGGGCAGCGCCTTCGGAAATCCGCAGGTCGAGACGCACGTGACGGAGCGAACGGAATCGCCCGCCGGTGTGAGGACGATCAGGTTGCCGGCGAGGAGCTGCGAGAGCACGATGCGGCCGTCCGGCATCACGGTGCCGCCCCACGCCTCGCCCGCGTACGCGCCCGACGGCGGGCGGCGCACCAGCGACACT
>JBJKPA010000388.1:0-3049 GCA_046706905.1 Gemmatimonadaceae bacterium | reverse complement strand
CCCGTCGCCTGTTGCAACGGCAGGTCGCGCAGCAGCGCCACGCGCACCCGCGCCACGGCCAGGTCGCGCGCCGCCTGCGCGCGGTTGGCCTCGGCCTGCTGCAGCAGCAGCCGCGACTGCGCGAGATCGGTCTGCGTCGAGATGCCTTCGCGGTAGCGCACCTGGTCGATGGCGTAGGCGCGCTGGGCCTCGTCCGAGGTGCCGGCGCTGGCCTGCCAGGCCGCCTCGGCCTGGGCGAGCTGCCGCATCGCGACCCGGGCGTCCAGCGACGCGTACTGCCGCGTCTGGTCGAGCTGGGCGCGGGCCTGTTCGACGTTCGCCTGCGCGATGAGCTCGGCGCCGTGCGTGTTGCCGCCGCTGAACAGCGAGACCTGGGCGCTCACGCCCACCGTCCAGTTCTCGCGGTAGTTGCTCCAGTTGGGCAGCGTGCTCTGCGGGAAGAACAGGCGCTGGTAGCCCGAGGTGAGGGTGAGCGACGGATAGCGGGCCGCGCGCGCCACCTGGAGCAGGCCCTCCTGCGCCCGCAGGTTCTGCTGCGCCTGCCGCACGGCGGCGCGGTCGGCGGCGCTCGTATCGGGCGCCTGGGCCGTGGCGATGCCGGTGAGCGAGGGCACGGGCGCGTTCTCGATCGGGGTCGTGAGCGCGACCGAGTCGTCCAGCGGGAGCTGGAGCAGCCGCTTGAGGTTGAGCATCGCCACGTCGCGGTTGGTCTCGGCCTGGAGCACCTGGGGGCGCTGGTTGTCACGCGTGACGCGGGCTTTCAGGAGGTCGAACTCGGAGGCGTTCCCGACCTGGCGGGCGACCTGCGTCTGGCGGAGCAGCTCCTCGGTCTGGGCCATCGTCGAGTCGGCGATGACGACGAGCTGCTGGGCGAGCACGGCGTCGTAGTAGGCCTGCGTGACGTCCAGCGCGAGCTGGGCGCGCTGGGCGTTGAACTCGATGTCGGCCACGCGCTGGCCGGCCACGGCCGCGGTGCGCTGTCCGGTGAGCCGTCCCCAGGTGAACAGGTTCTGCGACAGCTGGAGCCCGAACACGTACTGGTTGGCGGCGCCGAAGCCGACGCTCTGGAAGCTCGAGCCGAGGCTGGTGGACTGGCAGGTGACCGCCTGGGCGAGCGCCGCGTCGCGTTCCTGCGGCGTGGCCGTGCTCGCGATGTGCGGCGCGCACACGGACTGCGTCTGCGGGCCCGCGGTGTCGGACGCGCTGCCGAAGCTGAAGCCCGAGAACTGGCTTCTTAAAGTTCTCGTATAGCCGAGCGAGGCGGCGATCTGGGGAAGGAACTGGCTGCGCGCCTGATCGTACTGGCCTTCGGCGCGCGTCATGCCGGCGCGGGCGATGCCGATCGTGGCGCTCTGCTGCTCGGCCGTGCGGATGGCGTCCTCGAGCGACAGGGCGCGGGGCGTGCCCGGCGCCCGTTGCGCCGCCAGCGGCGCGGCGCCGATCGCGAGGGCGGCGATCAGCCGCGCACTCCGGCGGCCTGCGGAAAGTAGGGACATGGGTTCGACTGGTAGTTGGTGATCAGCGGGCGGCCGGAGCCGCCGCGGTGTTCGACTGCCGGGCCCGCGCGCGGGGCGTGACGCCGATCGCGCGCAGGAAGGTGCGGGCGTACCGGGCCGGCGCTTCCTCCACCGGCTCGGGGAATGCGTCGTGCATGATCTCGCGGCACATCGCGTCGCCGAACAGCGACGCCATGAGCATCGAGATGGCGGTCTGCGTCTCGCCGTCGCCGGGAGCCAGACCGTGCGCCTCGAGCGCCGCGAGGTACTGCGTCAGCACATCGCCGGCGCAGTTCGGGCCGCGGCAGGCGGCCTCGGCCACGAGCGGACGCTCTTCCATCTCGCTCATCGACTTACGGAGGAAGGACCGGTGCTGTGTCAGGTGGTCGAGCACCTGGTGGCACCACGCGGTGAGCTCGCGCTCGGGGTCGGCGGGGCGTTCGGGCAGGGTCGGCATGACGGTGGCGTTGGCCTGGCCCTGGGCGAGCTCCTCGAACAGCGACTCCTTGGAGCCGAAGGTGCGGAACAGGGTGACTTCGTTGACGCCGGCTTCGTTGGCGATGAGCCGGGTGGTGGCGCCGCGGTAGCCGTGCAGGGCGTAGACCTTGGCGGCGGCCTCGAGGATGCGATCGCGGATTTCCATAGGACCCGGAGGCTAGCGGGTCGCGGGGCGGTAAGCAAGTGGGTACTTGCTTTGTGGTGAGTCGGTTGGTCGGTGAGTCGGTGAGTCGGGACGCGCTGGTTGGCGTAAACGAGTACCGGTGCTGGATTTGCCGAGGAGATGGCGGTGAGAAGTGCATGAAGCGCCGGCAAGATCAGCGCCTGCAAACACAGCGCCGACAAGTCCGGCGCTGAAATCGGTACGGCCTTCGGCCACGTAACCAGCGAACGCGGGGGCTGGTTCGCATGCGCTGGTTGCCGTGATCAGTTCCCAGCGCTGTTCTTGCCTGCGCTGTTCTTGTTTGCGCAGTTCTCGCCGGCGCTGTTGTTGTCAGCGCGGTTCTTGCCGGCGTTGTTTGTACTTCCCCCGCACCAACCCGTACTCCCTCCAAATCACCCACCCGATCCCAATATCCGTCAGGGTCAGGAGGGCCAGCGGCAGCGAGTGGCCGAGCGCGATCCGATACCCCTGATAGCCGATGAACGCGGCGAGCAGGACGAGCGCGGTGGGAAAGGCCCAGGCGCGACGGTGCAGCAGTCCGGCCACGACGATGAGCTTCACGACGCCGTGGCCCACGAGGTAGGCGGCGGCGAACAGCGTCGTGTTGTGCGACAGGTGGGCCACCGCGCGGCGCGCGGCGTTGGCGACGATGTCCGTCGGGTCTTCGGACAGCTCGTTGGCCGTGAGAAAGTGCACGGTGGCCGTCACGGCCGCGGGATTCACCGTGAACGCGATGATGCCGCCGGCGATCTCGAGGAGCCCGTCGAGCCCCTTGAGCAGGACGCCGATGAAGAAGAGCCGATCAGTGAGCGAGCGCTTGATTTCCGCCCCCGCCCGGCACGCCGCCCCTGCCTCCCGGCCCGCGCCCGCCGCGCATCCCCCGGCCTCCGCG
>JBJKPA010000387.1:0-3725 GCA_046706905.1 Gemmatimonadaceae bacterium | reverse complement strand
GCGTAGTCCTCGCCGGTGCCACCCACGCACGCCACCCCGCCGGCGGCCATCGCTTCGAGTCCCACCAGGCCGAAGGGCTCGTGCCCGCTGTTCGCGAGCACCGCCGACGAACCGGCGAACAGCAGCTGCGCCGCGTCGCGGTCCAGCGGCGTGGTCAGCACCAGGACGTCCACGTCCTCGGTGTCGCGCACCGCGTCCAGCAACCCGGCGGCGCCCGGCGCCGCGAGCGCGCGCTGGGCGATGGCCAGACCGGCGCGGCGGGCGTGCTCCAGCACCTCGCCCCCGTGCGCCTCCATGCCCCCACGGGCCACGAGCAGCGCCCGCCGTCCCAGGTCCTTGAGCGCCGCCGCCGTGTCCACGGCCAGCAGCCACCGCTTGTCGGGATCCCACCGCGCGACCTTCGCCAGTACCGGACGGCGACGCGTGAGTTTGCGGAACCGGCGCACGGCGCTGGCCTCGGGGCGCTGGAACACCGCGGCCGGAATGCCGTTGGGCACCACGATCGCGTCCACCCGCTGGCTCCACATCCGTTGCCGCATGTACCGGCTGACCGTGGTGACCATGCAGGCCCGCGCCATGCGCGGCCAGTCCACGCGGTCGAACCCGAACGTGTTGTTCGCGTTCCAGAACAGGGCGACCCGCTCCCGCACGCCGGCCGCGGCCAGGAGCCAGTCCAGGTGCAGCACGGCGTCGGCCGTCTGCCACTCCTCGGCCATGATCGCCACGCGGTGGCCCGGATCGGCCAGATGCGGCCGGACGAACCGCTCGACGAGATACGGCGGGAGCGACGACACGTAGTCCGCGCGCTTGCCCTCCTCGCCGTCGTAGACGCCGCCGGGGTGAAACCGGCTGATCCACTGCCCCCATCGGTGGAGCGTGACGTTCCCCACGCGCTCTTCCGCCGGCAGCGCGGGATCGCCGACGAACCAGAGGTGCGTGTCGCACCCCGATTCGCTCAGCGCCGAGGTGAGCCCGTCGACGCGGCTCGCGATGCCGCCGGCACGCGCATAGGCGTCGGGGCCTTCGAAACTGAGGACGTGAACCTGCCAACGTTCGCTCGCCATTGCCCCACCTCTGCACGCGTGCGCGGCTCCCGGCCCGCGCCGCTTTCCGCCAATATCCACTCGATCGGCGCGCGCGGTTGTCGGGAGTGCGCCGCGCCTTCAGTAGGGACCGTACCCGGGACGAGTCACGATTCCCCTGAGGGGAGCGTCACGATCACGACGCTCCGGGCGACCGTTCACGAAACGATTGGTGCGTGATGTGTTCCGACTGCGACCGGGGGTGCGTGCACGGATACCCGTGGCGCACGGGTGAGTTTCGCGACGCGCGATCAAGATATGGTTTCGATTCGCGCGTCACTCGCGGTGAAGCGCGAGCGAACCGGACACGCCTTTCGGTTCGACCAGCGTTCCGGCGACCTGCGTGGACGACACGATGCGTCCGTCGAAAGTCGATGTGCCCTGCCGGCGCGTGGCGAGCACGAGATGCACGCTCGATCCCTGCGCGCGGCCGGCGACGGTGACCGAATCCTTGACGTGGCCCTCCAGTCCGAGCCGGAACCCGTACCCCAGGACGCTGTCGCCGCGGGTGCGGAGGGCGAGGACCCAGCCGCGGCCGGTGGGGTTGGCGTCGGTCTGCCAGGTGCCCGTGAGGTTGGCCTCGGGGGGCACGGAGAAGAAGCCGCAGCCGGCGACGAGCGCGGCGGCGACCGCGGCCACGGCCGCGCGGAGGACACGACGGGAGGAAACGGCTCGGAAGCTCACGCCACAATGTACACGCGGCCGGCCTCCGGGTTCGGCGGGGTCAGGCCGCCCCCGCTGGTGAATCGGCTCCCAAAGGGTGAGCGTTAGAGCGGCCGCATTCGGCGGCCGCCGCGACCCGACGGGGACCTCCCATGATCCACACCATCATCGAACCCTTCCGCATCAAGAGCGTCGAGCCCATCCGCATGAGCACCCGGGGCGAACGCCGCCGATGGCTCGACGAGGCGAAGCTCAACGTCTTCCTGCTCCCGGCCGAGCACGTGCTGCTCGACTTCCTCACCGACAGCGGGACCGGCGCCATGAGCGCCCGGCAGTGGGGCGCCATCATGGAAGGCGACGAGAGCTACGCCGGCTCCAAGTCGTTCTTCCGCCTCGAGGCGGTGCTCCAGGACCTCACCGGTTACCGCTACGTCATTCCCACGCACCAGGGACGGGCGGCCGAGCGGATCCTGTTCAGCGTGGCGACGCAGAAGGGCGACCTGATCCCCAACAACACGCACTTCGACACCACGCGCGCCAACATCGAGTATCAGGGCGCCGAGGCGGTGGACCTGGTGATCCCCGAAGGCCTCCAGCCCCGCACCCAGCATCCGTTCAAGGGGAACATCGACCTCGGCCGCGTCGAGGAGCTGCTGAAGCGCGAGGGGCATCGCATCCCGTTCGGCATGATGACGCTCACCAACAACAGCGGCGGCGGGCAGCCGGTGAGCCTGGCCAACCTGCGCGCCTACCGCGAGCTGCTGACCCGGTACGGCAAGCCCCTCATCTTGGACGTCTGCCGTTACGCCGAGAACTCGATGTTCGTGAAGCTGCGCGAGCCGGGCATGCAGGACCGCACCGTGAAGTCCATCGCGCAGGAGATGTTCTCGCTGGCCGACGGGTGCATGATGAGCGCCAAGAAGGACGGGATGGTGAACATCGGCGGCTTCCTGGCCCTCAACGACCCGGCGTGGGTCGAGGCGGCGAAGACGCTGCTCATCCTCACCGAGGGGTTTCCGACGTACGGCGGCCTCGCCGGCCGCGATCTGGAAGCGCTGGCGGTGGGCATGGAGGAGGGGCTCGACGAGGACTACCTCCGCTATCGGCTCCGCACCGCCGAGTACATGGGCGAGAAGCTCAAGGCAGCCGGAGTGGGGATCGTCGAGCCCACCGGCGGGCATGCCGTGTACCTCGACGCGAAGGACTTCCTCCCGCACCTCGGGCCCGAGCAGTATCCCGCATGGAGCCTGTGCAACGCGCTCTACCTCGAAGCGGGGATCCGCGGCGTGGAGATCGGCTCGGTGATGTTCGGCAAGCGGCGCAACGACGGCACCGAGACCTACCACACGATGGAGCTGGTGCGCCTGGCCTTCCCGCGTCGCATGTACACGCAGAGCCACTTCGACTACGCGGCCGAGGCGATCTGCGACCTCAAGGCGCGCGCGCACGAGGTGCGGGGCGTGACGATGGTGAAGCAGGCGAAGTACCTGCGGCACTTCACCGCGGAGTTCGCGTGGGCCACCGGGTGAACCGCCGGCGCGCCCGGTTTCCCCGTTACCGGCCGGGCGCCTGCAGCGCCCGCAGCAACGCGTCGGCGGCCCGTCCCTGCCCCTGCCGCCGCCACTGCGCGGCGAGCCCCGGATACGAGCGCGCGTAGTCCGGCGAGAGCCGCACGGCGGCGCGGAACGCCGCGGTGGCCGAGTCCTCGCGCCCGAGCTGGACGTAGAACGCGCCGAGGCTGAACAGGTTGGCCGGGACGTCGGCGTTGTACCGCTGGCTCGCCACGAACTGGTCCGCCGCGGCGGCGAAGGCGGACCGATCGGCCGCGGGGAGCGAATCGGCCAGCGACGCCAGCTCCCACGCCGCGCCTTGCCGCACCGCGCGCGTCGAGTCGGTGAGCAGCGGCGGCACGAGGGCGAGGCGCTGGGCCGCCGGCGCCGCGACCAGCACCTGCAGCGCTCCCAGGCGCACGAGCGGGCT
>JBJKPA010000386.1:0-4695 GCA_046706905.1 Gemmatimonadaceae bacterium | reverse complement strand
CGCTCCAGGCGTCGAACAGGAACTGGCGCGCGATGGTCACCGCGAAGTCGCCGTTGGGCTGCTCGACCAGCAGGCAGTTGCGGAAGTCGTGCTCATCGCGGAAGTAGGCGAGCGCGTCCTCGTCGCGGCCCTTCGCCTCGAGCTTGCCGGCCAGGGCGAGCATCGCCGCCCCCTGCCCGATCAGGTCGAGCGCGACGTTGGCCAGCGCGATGTCCTCCTCGAGGATCGGCGCGTGCCCGCACCACTGCGACAGCCGGTGGCCCAGCACCAGCCGGTCGTCGCCCAGCCGGAGGACGAACGCGACGAGCGGATCGGCCGGCGGCGTCTCGCGCGGCGCGGCGACCTGAGGCGCGGTCACAGGCCGCGCACCCCGCGCGGCACCTTGTAGAACTGCGGATGCCGGTACGCCTTGTCGTTGCCGGGATCGAAGAACGGCCCGGAATCGCCCGGCGTGGAGGCGACGATCGCGCTGGGCGGCACGACCCAGAGGCTGATCGCCTCGCCGCGGCGCGCGTACACGTCGCGGGCGTTCTGCAGCGCCTGCTCGGCATCAGCCGCGTGAACGCTGCCGGCGTGCTGGTGCGGCGCGCCCTGCTTCTCCTGGGTGAAGACTTCCCAGAGGGGCCACTGGGAATCGGCGGACGGTTGACGGTCGTCGGTCATCGGTCCATGGCCTCAGGCGGCTTCGGTGGCCGAGGGGGAGCCGTGCTTGGCGGCGTAGGCCGCGGCCGCGTCGCGCACCCAGCGGCCGTCGTCGTGCGCGGCGCGGCGCGCGTCGAGCCGCTCGCGGTTGCACGGGCCGTTGCCCCTGATCACCTCGTAGAATTCGCTCCAGTCGATGGCGCCGAACTCCCAGTCCTTGGTCTCCTCGTTGTAGCGGAGGTCGGGATCGGGAAGCGTGAGGTTCACGGCGATCGCCTGCGGCACGGTGAGGTTCACGAACCGCTGGCGCAGCTCGTCGTTGGTCTTGTGCTTGACCTTCCAGCGCAGCAGCTCGGCCGAGTTGGGGGAGTCCTTGTCGCTGGGGCCGAACATCATGAGCGAGGGCCACCACCAGCGATTCACGGCATCCTGCACCATGGCCTTCTGGGCCGGCGTGCCGTTGGCCAGCGTGGCCACGATCTCGTAGCCCTGCCGCTTGTGGAAGTTCTCTTCCTTGCAGATGCGGATCATGGCGCGCGCGTAGGGGCCGTACGACGCCTTGGCGAGCACCGTCTGGTTCACGATCGCCGCGCCGTCCACGAGCCACCCGATGACGCCCATGTCGGCCCAGGACAGCGTGGGGTAGTTGAAGATGCTGGAATACTTGGCGCGCCCATCGAGGAGCTGCTGGATGAGGTCGGCCCGGTCGACGCCAAGGGTTTCCGTGCCGCAGTAGATGTAGAGCCCGTGGCCGGCCTCGTCCTGCACCTTGGCGATCAGCGACATCTTGCGGCGGAGCGAGGGGGCGCGGGTGATCCAGTTGCCCTCGGGGAGCATGCCCACGACTTCGGAATGGGCGTGCTGGGACATCATGCGCGTGAGTTGCCGGCGATAGCGCTCCGGCATCCAGTCCTTGGGTTCGATGGACTCGCCGCGGTCGATGCGGGCCTGGAATTCGGCGAGCATGGCGGGGTCTTCGGCCACGGATTGGGGCTTCTGGTCCATGCAAACTCCCGGGCAGACGGCGGGGGGAAATGGCTTAATTTGAATTTATCGGCGCCCGGGACATTGGACAATCGAAGGGGGAGGGTATCTTCCGTGGCTATGACGACGAACCCCGGCACTGCGGCGACTTCCGGCGACGTGACGCTCGAGCTGGCGGACGGCATCGCGACGGTGACTTTCGGCCACCCCAAGGGCAATTCGATGCCCGGGGCGCTGCTCAAACTGCTGGCGCTGCAGATCTCGGCCGCCGCGGTGGATCCGCGGGCGCAGGTCATCGTGCTCCGGAGCGAGGGCACCGGCCCGTTCTGCGCCGGCGCGTCGTTCGACGAGCTGGTGGCGATCCACGACGCCGCGTCGGGCAAGGAGTTCTTCGGCGGGTTCGCGCAGGTGATCCTGGCGATGATCCGCGCGCCCAAGTTCATCGTGACCCGCGTGCACGGAAAGGTCGCCGGGGGCGGCGTGGGACTGGTGGCGGCCTCCGATTTCGCCATGGCCGTGGGCGCCGCGTCGGCCAAGCTGAGTGAGCTGGCGGTGGGGATCGGCCCGTTCGTGGTGGGGCCGGCGATCGAGCGAAAGATCGGGCTGGCGGCGTTCAGC
Organism: Gemmatimonadaceae bacterium; assembly: GCA_046706905.1. Lineage (GTDB taxonomy): Bacteria > Gemmatimonadota > Gemmatimonadetes > Gemmatimonadales > Gemmatimonadaceae > JAGWRI01. The sequence continues at coordinate 2,451 of JBJKPA010000386.1, read as the reverse complement.
GCGATGGCGGTGGACGCCGACTGGCGCGACGCGGCCTGGTGCGAGCGGCACGGGCTCTACTCGCGCGTGTACAGCGACCCCTCGGAGCTGGACGACGCGATCGTGGCGCTGGCCCGCACGCTGGCGAAATCCAATCCCGCCGCGATGGCGCAGCTCAAGCAGGTGTTCTGGGCCGGCACCGAGAACTGGGACGCGCTCCTGGCCGAGCGTGCCGAGATGAGCGGCACGCTCGTATTGTCGGATTTCACGCGCGCGGCGATTGCGAAGTTCGGGAAGCGGTGAGTCAGTGAGTCGGTGAGTCAGTGAGTCGGCGCTACAGCGCGGTACTGCGCGGTTTTACCGACATACCGACTTACCGACTTACCGACCTACCGACTCACCATTATCACCCCACATCCCCGTACAGGCCCAGGACTGCGTCCTCGAACGACTCCTTGAACCCGCCCTGCTTCACGCGGGTGGTCGCCTCGAAGCCCGCCGTGTCGAGCCGTTTGGCGGCCTCGAGCAGCACCTTCACGTCGAACGGCTTGCCCTCGAGGTGCGAGAGATACTCCTCGGCGGCCGTGAGGTAGCCCATCATCCCGCCCAGCTCGGTGGGCGCGTACACCTTGCCGGCGTCGCGCAGCCGGTTGGCGTCGGCGGGCTCGGGCATCACCAGGTTCTCCGAGCCGCACACGACCTTCACGCGTGAGTTGGCGCAGACCGTCGAGACCGCCTCCGGGTCGAGCGTGCCGCCGGCGGCGTTCACCACGAGGGCATCCATGGGCAGCGCCATCAGCTCGCGCTCCCGGTCGGGCGCCCAGGTCTTGATGCCCATCGCCTCCAGCTCCTGCCGGCGGTCCTTGCGGGCCTCGGCCACGAGCAGCGTGGTGCCGTGCTCACGGAGCTTGCCGATCATGTACATGCCGATGTGCCCCGCCCCGATGAGCCCCACGGTCGCCTTGGCGAGATCGATGCCGAGCGCGCGCAGCATGCCCTTGAGGAGCTGGTAGTTCCCCTCGCCGGTGGGGCGCGAGGTGTCGGCCACGACGCTGCCCTTGTACTGCGCGTTCAGGTAGGCGAGCGACTGCGTCTTGCCGTCGTGCATGACGCCGTGGCCCAGGTCCTGCCCGGTGGTGAGGAAGAAGCCGCCGCTCTTCTCGACGTCCCGGAAGCACTGCACGGCCCAGTCGAGCAGCTCGGTGTCGCGCGGCTGGCCCACGCGGGCGTCGGGGGTGGGTTCGAGCACGCACTTGCCGCCGCAGATGCGCGTGATGTTGCGCAGCGTGAGCGGTCCGCCCACCCGGATCACGCGCGACCAGTGGACCTTCTCCTCCATGCCCATGGCGAGGCCGATGGCTTCGTGGTCGGTGGTGAACCCGGGCGATTTCACGCGCTCGTCGGGGGCGATACGAAAACCGCCGAGCGAGAGCTTCTGTGAGCCCGGCTCGGCGTGCGTGGCGATGCTGAGGGTCCAGCCGTTCGCGTCGTGTTTGTAGCGGTATACCCAGACGTCGGGATGCCGCGTCTCGGCCAGCTCGGGCACGATGGCCCGGGCTGCCTCCGGTTGCAGAATCGTTTTTTTCATCGCCTATCGAGGGGACCGGCGAGGGGAGCCGGTCAGGAAGTTGGTGGATTGAACGCCTGATGCTGGGCGTCCAGCCAGCTCTTGTGGTAGTCCGGATCCTCGTACGGGAGGACGGCACGGGCCACGGTGAGCGGCCGGAAGCTGTCCATCATCACGGCGAGCTCGTCGGTGTACTTGGCGCCGATGGAGGCTTCGGCGCGGCCCGGGTGCGGGCCGTGCGGAATGCCGTCCGGGTGGTGCGTGATGCTGCCGAATTCGATCCCCTTGCGGCTCATGAACTCGCTGGAGGCGTAGTACAGCACCTCGTCGGAGTCCACGTTGCTGTGGTTGTACGGCGCCGGGACGGAGTTGGGATCGAAGTCGTACGGCCGGGGGCAGAACGAGCAGATGACGAAGCCGTCGCCCTCGAACGTCTGGTGGACCGGGGGCGGCTGGTGCACGCGCCCCACGATGGGCTCGAAGTCGCGGATGTTGAAGGCCCAGGGATAGAAGCAGCCGTCCCACCCCACGACGTCGAGCGGATGATGGTCGATGATGTATTCGTTGAGGCCGTTGTACTGCTTGACGAGGAGGCGGAAGTCGCCCTTCTCGTCGTGGGTGCGCAGCTCCTCGGGAATGCGGAAGTCGCGCTCCGAATAGGGCGCGCCCTCCTTGAGTTGCCCGAACTCGTTGCGGTACCGCCTGGGCGTGCGCACGTGCCCGCGGCTCTCGAACACGAGGAGCTTGGGCTGCTCGCCCGCGTTCAACTGGTAGCGGTGCATGATGCCGCGGTGGATCACGAGGTAGTCGCCCTCGCCGAACGGCAGGTCGCCGAACTCGGACTCCAGCACGCCGCTGCCCTTGCACACGTACACGACCTCGTCGCCCTGCGCGTTGCGATAGAA
>JBJKPA010000385.1:0-4998 GCA_046706905.1 Gemmatimonadaceae bacterium | reverse complement strand
AAGCCGATAATGCATAGGTGGGCCGCGTATTTGGGGTGGGAGCCGGGGGGGGGGTATTTATTCACAGCCGCCCGGGGGGGGTGGGCTAGGGCGACCGCGCCGGTGGGACCGATCCCCGCGGGCGCGCTGGACCAGGCCGGCAGCCTGGTGCCGAGCGCCCTGGGGATCCTCATCGGCCTCCTCCTGCTCTTCCTGTTCTGGCGCAACACACGAGCGCTGCAGCAGCGCAGCGAGTCGATCACGGTGAGCACGCCCGTGGCGGGCGAGCTCCGTGACGGGATGACCCGTGCGGCGCTCGGCTCGATGGAGGACGTGCCGGAGCTGCCCGAAGGGAGCCCGCACGCCCGGGTGCAGCAGCAACTGCGGAACGTGGCCGAGCAGCGGCCAGATGCCCTGGTGAACCTGATGAACAAGTGGCTCATCGACGAGGGCAAGCGGCGGTGAAGGCCCCGGTCGGGCCGGACGAGGGCGCACGAAAGGTCGCCGCGCTCTTGATCGCGCTGGGCACGAGCGCTGCCGCGAAGCTCATGGCGCGCATGCCGGCCGAGTCGGTGGAGCGCGTTGCCGGCGAGCTCCTGCTGACCCCGCACGTCGACGCGGACGTGCGCGATGCCGTGCTGGAAGAGTGCTACGCGGACGTGTTCCAGGACGTGGGAGCGCTGGCGGGCGGCGAGGCGTACGCGCTGCAGGTCTTCGCCGAGGCGTTCGGCGAGGTGCGTGCGCGCGACCTTCTCACGCGCGTCCGCGAGGCGCAGCAGGAACAGCCCTTCGAGTACCTTCGCACGGCCGACCCGATCCAGGTGGCGGAGTTCCTGGCCACCGAGCACCCGCAGACGATCGCGCTGGTGCTGGCCCACCTCGATCCCCGCCACGGCGCGGCCATCCTGATGCAGCTCGCGCCAGCGCTGCAGGTCGACGTCGCGCAACGGATCGCGCTCATGGAGCAGACCACGCCCGAGATGATCTCGCTGGTGGAGGAGGGGCTGCGCCGGCGGCTCTCGTCGCTTGTCACGGAGACGACCGCGGTGGGAGGCGTCCGCCCGCTTGCGCACGTGCTGAACCAGGTCGACCGCAGCACCGAGAAGGAGATCCTGGGGGGCCTCGCCGCCCAGGATCCGGCGCTTGCCGACCAGGTCCGGCGCCTGATGTTCGTCTTCGAGGACGTCCTGAAGCTCGACGACCGGGCGATGCAGATCGTGGTGCGCAACGTCGATACCAAGGACCTCGCGCTCGCCCTGCGCAACGTGCACGAGAACGTTCGCGAGCACTTCCTCGCCAACATGTCCCAGCGCGCCGCCGAGATGCTCACCGAGGAGATGTCGCTCACCGCGCAGGTGCGCCTGAAGAACGTGGAGGAGGCGCAGCAGCGCATCGTCGAGGTCATCAAGCGCCTCGAGGAGCAGGACGAGATCGTCATCGACCGGGGCGACGGTGGTGATCTCCTTGTCTGAGCGGATCATCCGCGCGCGGCCGGGCACCGTCGGGAACGCTGTCGCGGCGGGCGAAGGCTCGACCGGCACGCGTCGACCGGCCCCGGGGGACGCGGAGTCCCTGACCCCCGGTGACACGCGGCGGCAGGCACCCGGCCAGGTGCTGCGGGGCCGTTCGCTCCGCCTGGCGGTGGACGGGCACGTCGATGCAGGTGCTGGGCCGGTGCCCCCGACGCTCACCCTCGTGCAGGACGGCGGCCAGAATGCCGACGCTGTCGCGAGCGTCGAGCGAACGGGCGGACCGGCAGCCGCGGGTGCCACGCCAGTGGCCGCCCCGGCGCCCGACCAGCTGGCCCGCGTCGTTGCCGCGGCCGAGGCGAGAGGTTACGCGCAGGGACAGGCGCGGGCCGCGGAGGAGCTGCGCGCGCAGCTCGCCGCCGCAGCCGAGCTGGCGGCGCAGCTCGACGCGAGCGCCCCACAGGAAGTCTCGGTCGTGGCGCGCCTGGTGATCGACCTCTCTCTCGCGGTGGCACGCCACGTCCTGGATCGGCAGGTGAACGCGGAGCCGGCGGTCCTCGTGGGAGTCATCGAGCGGGCGTTGCGCGGGATCAACGGGAGCCCGGAAGTGCGCGTGTTCCTCCATCCGGACACGCTGGAGCCCGTGCGGGCCGCGTGGGAGGCATCCCACGGCGACGCGTACCTGGGCAAGCGCTGGACGTTCACCGCGGATCCGCGGCTGCCGCTCGGCGGCTGCACGATCCGCCAGGAGCACGGCTTCGTGGAGGCGGGCACGGACGTGCAGCTCGAGGAGATCCGCCAGGCGCTCGAGCGAGCGGTGCCGCTGCGGCCGCAGTCCGGCTCGTCACGGCGGGCGGAGGACGCCGCATGATCGCGCGCGCGGCGCGTCCCGGCTGGCAGCTCCGCGAGCAGCTCCTCGCCGCCGTTGACGGCGCGCCCGCATACCGGGCGAGCGGCGAGGTCGTACGCGTCGTGGGCACCACCGTCGAGGCGGCCGGATTGAACCTGCAGGTGGGGTCCATCTGCTGGATCGAGCGCGAGCCCGACACCCTGGTGAGCGGCGAGGTCGTCGGGTTCCGCGACGGGCGCATCACCCTCGTTCCGTTCGGGCAGCTGGGCGGCGTGCGCACCGGTTCGCGGGTGCGCCTCCGCGAGGAGCAGTTCCGGGTGCCGGTCGGCCCCGGCCTGCTCGGACGCGTGATCGACGGCTTCGGCCGCCCGCTCGACAGCCGCGGCCCGCTCGTGGCGCTCCAGCGACCCCTGGACGGACGAGCGCCACACCCGCTGCAGCGTGCGCGCATCGTCTCGCCACTGTCGACCGGCGTGCGTGCCATCGATGCCCTGCTCACCGTCGGGAAGGGTCAGCGCCTCGGGATCTTCGCCGGTTCCGGCGTCGGCAAGTCCACCCTGCTCGCGATGCTGGCCAGGAACTCCGCCGCGGCGGTGAACGTGATCGCCCTGATCGGCGAGCGCGGCCGCGAGGTTCAGGAGTTCGTCGAGGAGCAGCTCGGCGAGGACGGCCTGCGCCGCTCGGTGGTCGTGGTGGCCACGTCGGACCAGCCGGCACTGCTGCGGCTCAAGGCGGCCTGGGTGGCCACCGTCATCGCCGAGTCGTTCCGGGACGCGGGGCAGGATGTCCTGTTCATGATGGATTCGGTCACGCGACTGGCGATGGCGCAGCGGGAGATCGGCCTCGGGGCTGGCGAGCCGCCGGCGCTGCGTGGGTACCCACCGTCGGTCTTCTCGCTGCTCCCGCAGCTGCTCGAGCGTGCCGGGAACTCCGACCGAGGCACCATGACCGGGCTGTACACCGTGCTCGTCGAGGGCGACGACATGACCGAGCCCATCGCGGACACGGTGCGCTCGATCCTCGACGGTCACATCGTCCTGACGCGCACGCTGGCCGAACGGAACCACTACCCCGCGATCGATGTGCTCGCCTCCATCTCGCGCGTCATGCCGGCGATCACGGAGCCGCGCCATCGCCGGCTCGCCGGTGCGCTGCGCGCCGCCCTCGCGGAGTACGAGGGCGCACGCGACCTCATCGAGGTGGGCGCCTACGCGAGCGGTTCGAACCCCGCCATCGACCAGGCGATCGCCCTCCGTCCGGCGCTCGAGCGGTTCCTGTGCCAGGCCATCGACGAGACCGGCGATCTCGCCGCGACGATCCAGACGCTGGAACGCCTGGGTCTGCAGATCGAGGCACCCGCCGCATGAGCCGCGATCGACTCGCCACCGTGCTGCGGCTCCGGCAGCTGGACGAGCAGCATGCCAGGGTTCGCCTCCACGATGCGCTGGCTGCACGGGCGCGCGCGGTCGCCGATGTCGGTCGATGCGCCGTTGCGCGCGCGGCCGAGGAGCGCTGGGTGGCGCAGCTGCACGCCGGGGGAGCGACCGGCGCCGACTACCGCGCCGCCGCATCGGTGCTGACGTCGGCGGTGCTCGCACAGGAGCGTGCGGTGGATGCGCTCCATCGCGCCGACGGGTCGGTGGCGACGGCCCGTGGGCGTCTGGCCGAGGTGACGAAACGCCGCGAAGTGGTGGAGCGGCTCATCGAGCGGCATCGCGCGATGGCGCGGCTGGCCGCGGAGCGGCGTGAGATCGCGCGGCTGTCCGACGTCGCCACGACGCAGTACGTCTACCGCTCCGGGAGGCAGGCGGGATGACGATGGTGGTCCCGGTGGGGACAGGCCTCGCCGACGTCCTCTCGCGCATTGCGCAGATCCAGGCGTTGCTCGGGTCGGGGGGTCCCGCGGTCCCCGCCGAACCTGACCCGCTTGCGGCCTTCGCCGGCAATCCCGGGGGTGGATCGGCGCCCGCGGTGACGCTCGCCGCGCCGCCCATGGGCGCGGGGATGGCCGGCGGTGTGACCACTGCCTCGGGGGCGCCGGTCGCGTCCTTCCCGCAGGCGCTGGCGAACGCGGCGGGTGCCACGTACGCTGCATCGGCGCTCACCGGCGGGGTACTCGGGTCCGGCGTCCCGGCGTCGTCCACCAGCGGATCGGGAAGCCCCTCCGACTCGGCGTTCGTGCCGCCGCTGCCGGGCGCAACGATCACGCAGCCGTTCGGCCCGACGAGCTTCGCGCTCGAGCCCCCGGCGACCGTGAACGGGGTCCACTACGCCCACTATCACGATGGCGTCGACCTGGCCGCCCCGCTGGGCACGCCGGTGCACGCGGCAGCCAGCGGCCGCGTCGTCGAGGCCGGGCGCGCCGCGGACGGCGCCGTGGTGGTCGCCATCCAGCACGCCGACGGGAGCATGACGCGCTACGCGCATCTGGAGCCCGACCTCCCCGTGCGGATCGGCGAGGAGGTTCGCGCAGGAGACGTGATCGGCGCGGTGGGCCTGACGGGCGAGACCACCGGACCACACCTGCACTTCGAACTGTGGCGCAACGGCACCACCATCGATCCCATGCCCTGGCTCCAGGCGGGCCACCTGCCGGGCGCACCCGCGGGAAGCGCGATCGACGCCGGGCACGCTGGAGCGGCCGGCGCGAGCACAGGCGCGTCCGCCGGGTCCGCCGCGCCCGTTGGCGCTGTCGCGGGC
>JBJKPA010000384.1:0-11870 GCA_046706905.1 Gemmatimonadaceae bacterium | reverse complement strand
CGTCTTCATGCGCACGGCGTTCGACTCCATCTACCACCGGTCGGAGCTGCTGCCGCCGTCGCTCGTCGGCACCACGCCGGTGGACTCGGTCCTCTCCCTGGCGATCAGCGACCTCCACGGCAATCCGTTGTTCGGATCGCCGGGCCAGTATGATCTTTCATATAGCGCCACCGATACGCTCGAGCCGAACTTCGCCAACCTCGTGCTGCGGGTGGCGCTGCGTCCCGACGTCGGGGCCCGGCTCATCGTGGGCGGGCTGCCCCCGTCGCGGCTGCCGATGCTCCTCGCCCTGCTCCTCGTGATGGCGATCCTGCTCGCCATTGCGCTCGTCCAGCTCCGCCGCGAGCAGGAGCTGGCGCGGCTCCGCACCGACTTCGTGTCGGGGGTGTCGCACGAGCTGCGCACGCCGCTCGCCCAGATCCGGTGGTTCTCCGAGCTGCTGCACATGGGCAAGCTCCGGTCCGAGGAGGAGCGCACGCGGTCGGCGGGGATCATCGATCAGGAGGCCCGCCGGCTGACCTACCTCGTGGAGAACGTGCTCAACTTCTCCCGCGCCGAGCGGCGGCAGAGCCGCATCTCCCCGGTGCCCAGCGACCTCGAGAAGGAGCTGCGCGAGACCCTCGAGCTGTTCGCCCCGCTGGCCCGCTCGCGGCAGATGAAGCTGCGCGCCGAGCTGGAGCTGGGCGTCGTGGCCATGGTCGATCGCGACGCGCTGCGCCAGGTGATGCTCAACCTGCTCGACAACGCCGCCAAGTACGGCCCGCCCGGGCAGACGATCACCGTGGGCACCACGCGCGACGGCGACACGGTCCGTATCTGGATCGACGACGAGGGACCGGGCGTGGCCCCGGGCGATCGCGAGCGCGCCTGGGAGCCTTACGTGCGCCTGGGCCGCGACGCCGACCGCGGCACGGGCGGGAGCGGCATCGGCCTCGCCGTGGTGCGTGAGCTCGTCGAGATGCACGGCGGGCAGTGCACGATGGAAGCGTCCCCCGGTGGCGGCGTCCGCGTCGTCGTGACCCTGCCGGCCACGGAAGCCGCCGTGGCGGAGGACCCCCCCGCATGAACCGCATCCTGATCGTCGAAGACAATCCCGACCTCGCCTACGGCCTGCGCACCGGCCTCGAAATCGAGGGCTACGAGGTGGACGTCGCCGCCGACGGCGAGATGGGTCTCGTGCGCGCCCGCGCGTGGTCGCCCAACCTCGTGATCCTCGACCTCATGCTGCCCGGCATGGACGGCTATCGCGTGCTCCGCACCCTGCGCGTCGAGGGGCTCGACATGCCGGTCCTGATCCTCACCGCGCGCGGCGAGGAAACCGACAAGGTGCTGGGATTTCGCCTCGGCGCCGACGACTACGTCACCAAGCCGTGCGGCGTGCTCGAGCTGCTGGCCCGCGTCGCCGCGCTGCTTCGCCGCGTGCGCCGCGCCGAAGCCCCGAACGGCGCCCCCGCCATCGAACGCTTCGGCGCCGTGGAGATCAACCCCGCGTCGCGCACCGTCACGCGCGGCGACACCCCGGTGGCGTTGAGCCCCAAGGAATTCGACCTCCTGCTCACCCTCGTCCGCCGGCGCGGCGCCGTGGCGTCGCGCCTCGAGCTGCTCAAGGAAGTGTGGGGCTACAGCGCCGACGTCATGACCCGCACCGTGGACATCCACATCGCCGAGTTGCGGCGCAAGCTCGAAGACGATCCCTCCAAACCGCGCCACATCCTCACCGTGTGGAAGGCGGGCTACCGGCTGGAAAGCTGACCCCCAACGCCCAACATTCAGGAACGCCGATGAACCTCCGCACTGCCGTGTCCGCCCTCGTCGTCGCCGCGGCGCCCCTCGCCGCCCAGACCCCCGCCAACGGCGAGCAGCTGCTCGCCGCCATGCACGCTCGCTACGCCGCCACCTGGTACCACACGCTCACGTTCGTCCAGAAGAGCGTCTGGTACAAACCCGACGGCTCCGAGGCGCGCGTGCAAACCTGGTACGAGGCGATGTCCTCGCCGGGCAAGCTGCGCATCGACATGGGCGACGGGCCCGCGCGCGCCGGCGCCATCTTCCGCGCCGACAGCACCTATTCGTTCGCCGCCGACACACTGGTCCGCGCGACCGCCGCGCGGAACCTGCTGCTCGTGCTGGGCTTCGACGTGTACACGCAACCGGTGGCCCACACCGCCCGCGTCCTGCGGGAGGAGGGCATCGACCTCTCCCAGCTCCACCGCGACTCGTTCGACGGTCATGCCGTGTACGTCGTGGGGGCGGCGCCGGGCGACACCACGTCCAAGCAGTTCTGGGTGGACGCCGACCGGCTGCTCTTCGTTCGCCTCCTCCAGCCCGGCCGCGACGGCATCGTCCAGGACATCCGCTTCAACAAGTACGTGCGGCGGCCCGGCGGCTGGCTGTCCGAGCAGGTGCAGGTCCTCGCCGGCGGCCGGCTCACATACGAAGAGGACTATCGCGACGTCCGCGTGAACGTCGCCCTCGACCCCAGGTTGTGGGAACCCGCCGACTGGGCGAAGGTCGCCCGGTGGTGGAAGTAGGGGCCGCTCGTCACGAACGCGGGGCGCGCACGAGCCGGTCGGCGAGCGCGCCGGCGTCGGTGACCGGCGCCTCGCAGGCGTAGCGCCGGCAAACGTACGCCGTGGCCGCGCCCCCCCGCGCCTCGCGCCCGGCGAGGAGCGGGAGATCGGCGTTCGCCGCGGCCGGGCCGCCGGCCACGACGAGCGAGGGCACGTACTGCTCCCCTGCGGTGCGGGCGAGCGCCCGGAAGTCCGGCCCCGCGGGCTCGCCGACGATCGCCAGCTCGACGGCGCCGCGAATGGCGAGATCGGCGCCCGCCAGCAAGTGGCCGAAGGCCAGCGGGAACTGGCCCATCGCGTGCGCCAGTCCGGCGAGCACGCGCTCGGCGCGCGCGCGATGCGACGCGTCGCCCGTCAGCTCGGCCAGCCGCAGCGACAGCTCCACGGCCAGCGAGGTCCCCGAAGGCGTGGCGTTGTCGCTCACGTCGCGCGGCCGCGTGATCAACGGTTCGTGATCGCCGGCCGTGTCGTAGAATGCGCCGGCGTCGTCGTCCCAGAACCAGCGCACCACCGCATCGCCCAGCGTGCGGGCGCGGTCCAGCCACACGCGGTCGAACGTCAGCTCGTACAGCGCGAGCGCGCCGAGCGCCACCGCGGCGTGATCCTCCAGATAGCCGGCCAGCCTCGTCACGCCGTCCTTGTGCGACCGCATCACGCGCCCGTCGCGGACCATCTCGCGGAACAGGAATTCACCGTTCGCGAGCGCCATGGCGCGATACCCGGCGTCGTCGAACGCCCGCGCGCCCTCGGCCAGCGCCCGCAGCATGAGGCCGTTCCACGAGGCGAGGATCTTCTCGTCGCGCGCCGGCCAGACGCGCCGGGCACGCGCCTCGTAGAGCACGTCCTTCGCGCGTTCCACCGCGGCGTGCGTCGCGGCGTCGGGCTCGTCGCCGTCCACGTGGAGAATCGAGCGGCCCTCGAAGTTTCCCCCGGGCATCACGCCGTAGTAGGCGCGCACGAGCGGTGCGTCGTCGCCCAGCAGCGCGTCGAGCTCCTCCGGCGTCCAGAGATAGAAGCGCCCCTCCTCCCCCTCGCTGTCGGCGTCGAGCGTCGAGTAGAAGCCGCCGCCGGGCGCGGTCATCTCGCGGGCCAGCCACCGGAACGTCTCGTCGCACACGCGGCGCACCTCGGCGTCGCGCGTGGCCTGCCAGAGGTGCACGCCGAGGCGCGCGAGCAGCGCGTTGTCGTAGAGCATCTTCTCGAAGTGGGGCACGCGCCACATCGCGTCGGTGGAATAGCGCGCGAAGCCGCCGCCGATCTGATCGTAGATGCCGCCCCGCGCCATCGCGCGGAACGACTTCAGGACCAGCTCGAGCGGAAACGGCTCGCCGCTCCGCGCCCAGGCGACGAGCGCCGTCTCGAGCGCCATCGCCTGCGGGAACTTGGGCGCGCCGCGAAAGCCGCCGTGTTGCACGTCGTACTCCATCGCCAGCACGCGGAAGGCGCGTTCCGGCAGCTCGGGCGTCAGCGCGTCCGCGCTCCCGTGCGCCGCGGCCGACGTCGAGTCGTAGAGCTGCCGCAGCGTCGCCGTCGTCTTCTGCACGTCGTCGCGCCGGTTGACGTACGCATCGGAAACCGCCGTGAGCACCCGGCGGAACGATGGGAGGCCGTGCCGGTCTTCCGGCGGGTAGTACGTACCGCCGTAGAACGGCTCGCCCTCCGGCGTCAGGAACACCGTCATCGGCCACCCGCCGTGGCCGGTGAGTGCCTGCACCGCCTGCATGTAGATCGCGTCGAGGTCCGGGCGCTCCTCGCGGTCCACCTTGACGCATACGAACCGCTCGTTCATGAGCCGCGCCGTGGCCGGATCTTCGAACGACTCGTGGGCCATGACGTGACACCAGTGGCAGGCGGCGTAGCCGATGCTGAGCAGGATCGGGCGATCCTCGCTGCGGGCGCGCGCCAGCGCTTCGGGTCCCCACGGATGCCAGTCCACCGGGTTCCCGGCGTGCTGAAGCAGATACGGGCTGGTCTCGCCGGCCAGGCGGTTGGCCATTGGTGCGCTCCGTGAAAGGGCACTGTAGCTTACCTGCTCGAACACTAACCCGTCGCGTCCGACCCACGATCACCCAGCGGAGCCCGCCGTGGCCGCGAAATCCCGATCCGCCGCCGACCAGCCTCCCGCGCCAGCGCCCGACCGCGGATTCGTCGCCGCCCTCGATCGCGTGCCGTGGGGGGCGGTGCTGGTCACGATCGCCGTCATGCTCTCCGCGAACTTCGCGACCGGGCCGCTGCGCGACGCGGCCAACTTTCAGCCGGTCACCGAGGCCCACCTGGCGCGGTCGGTATGGTATCTCGTGCTCGCGCCGTTCTGCGACGTGTTCGACACGCTGTCGTTGATGAGCGTGCGCCAGCACGTCGCGATCCTGATCACGCTGGCCGTGCTGTTCGTGGCGTGGCGCGTCTGGCGCGGCCGGCGTCGCGGCACGACGCCGGTGCGCGAGGCCCGGGCGCTGCTGATCGCCGTGTTCGGACTGCTGGCCTTCTATGCCGTGGGCATCCTGGTGCCGCGCCCGATGGCCCGGCTCGTCGTGGACCCGCCCATCAACGAGGCCGTGGTCGTCGTGGACTTCCACTCGCACACCCGCTACTCGCACGACGGCGCGCCCTGGTTCACGCCGGCCGCCAACCGCCGGTGGCATCGCAACGCGGGGTACGACGTCGCCTATATCACCGACCACCGCACCGTGCAGGGCGCCGAGGAGGCCCGCCGGAACAACCCGGGCGTGGCCGGCGAGGGCACGACGCTGCTGCAGGGGCTCGAGGTCGTGTGGCACAACGCGCACGTCAACGTGCTCGGCGCGCAGCAGATGTACATGGGGCTCACCGATCCCAACCTGCGCGACATCGACGACACCGCGCTCGCCCTGGCCAGCATGATCCCGCACCACGAGCCGGTGCTCATCTTCACGTTCCCGGGACTGCTGCGCTATCTGCACGCCGCCACGGGGCCGGGGACGCCCGGCGTGCGCGCGATCGAACTGGTGGACGGGTCGCCGCGCGGACTCGGCGACACCCGGCGCCTGCGCACGAAGATCACGACCATCGCCGACACCTTCAACCTCGCGCTCGTGTCGGGGAGCGACAACCACGGGTGGGGCTATACGGCGCCGGGGTGGACGCTGATGGTCGTTCCCGGCTGGCGCGGCATGACGCCCGACTCGCTCGCCGGCGCGATCGACGACGCCATTCGGACCCGCGGCTTCGAGGCCACGCAGGTCATCGAGCGGCGCGAGGCCAACACGAGCCGGACCACGCCGCGCCTCGTCGCCACCGCGCCGCTCGTCGCCTGGCGCGCGCTCACGATGCTCTCCGACAACGAGCGCGTGTCCTGGCTGCTCTGGATCTGGGGCATCGTGCTGCTCCGCTTCGCGTGGCGCCGGCGGCGGTCCTCCCCCGCATGACGCAGCCGCCGGCGGACGCGGCGCCCGGACGGCGCCCGGCGACCGAGTGGGACCTCGCCGTGTTCGTGCTCGCCGGTGCGGCGCTCGTGCGGCTGGCGTTCGCGGCGCTCATCCCGCTCTTTCCCGACGAGACCTACTACTGGGAGTGGTCGCGCCACCTCGCCGCCGGGTACTTCGACCATCCCTGGGGCATCGCGGCGCTCATCCGCGGCGGGACCTGGCTGGCGGGGCTCGTCGGCATCGCGCTCTCGCCGATGTCCGTGCGCCTGCTCGTCATCCTCGCCGGATTCCTCGCCTCCCTGTTCGGCGCCGCCATCGCGCACCGGATGGGCGGCAACCGGGCGGGACTCGTGGCGGCGCTCGTGTTCTCGGTCATGCCGCTCGCCGCATCGGGCATGGTGCTCGCCACGCCCGACGTGCCGCTCCTCATGGGAACCGCCGCCGCGCTCTACTTCGTGGTGCGTGCGCTCGGCTCTCCCCTCCGCTCCACCGCCTCGCTCGGCTGGTGGATCGCCGCCGGCATTGCGCTCGGCCTCGCGTACTCGTCGAAGTACACGTCCATCCTCCTTCCGGTGGGCGTGACCCTGGCCGTGCTCACGCGGCGCACGCTGCGCAGCCGGCTCACCGAGGCCGGGCCCTACGTCGCCTGTCTCGCGGCGACGATGGTGTTCATCCCCGTCCTCGTATGGAACGCGCACCACGGCTGGATCTCGTTCGGCTTCCAGCTCCAGCACGGACTGGGCGCGCCCCGGGGCTCACCGCTCTCGCGGGAGCTCGACCTGATCGGCGGCCAGGCGGGACTCGCCACGCCGATCCTGCTCGTGCTGCTCGCCATCGCCGTCTGGCGGGGCGTGCGCCGGCCGGCGAGCGAGGTCCACTACCTGTTGGCCGTCGTGACGCTGACCTCGGTGGGCCTGTTCGTGGTGAGCGCCCTGCGGAAGCCGGCCGAGGCCAACTGGCCGGCGCCGGCCTACGTCTCGGCCGTGCCGCTGCTCGCGCTCACCGATTGGGGCGCGGCGGCGCGCACCTGGCTCCGCTGGGGGGTCGGACTGGCCGCGGCGGTCTCGGCCGTCGTGTACGTGCAGGCCGTGGTGCCGGTGCTTCCGCTTCCCGCGTCGCGTGATCCGATCGCCCGGTCGGCCGGGTGGGGACAGCTCGCCGACAGCGTGACCGCCGCCAAGCGCGAGCTGTACTCGGACAGCGCGCACATCTGGATCGCCGGCGACAAGTATCAGGACGCCTCGGAGCTCGCCTTCCACCTTCCCGAGCGCCCGGTGACCTTTTCGCTCAATCTCTCCAGCCGGCCCAATCAGTACGACCTCTGGCCGGGCTTTCCGCAGCTCGCCCGCCGCGGCGACGATCTGATCGTGGTGCTCGACGAGGTGCCCTACCCGCACCACACCGCCGTCGTGCTGGCGCCGCTCTTCCGCTCGATGACGAAGGGCTCGCTGGTGCCCCTCACGCGCCCCGGCGAGGGCGTGGCGACGCGGAGACGAATCTGGTTGTTCCGCGGGTGGAAGGGGACGTGGGTGAACCGGTGAGTCGGTTCGTCGGTAGAACGGCGCCACCGTCGACACACCGACTCACGCGCTTCCGGTCTCCCGGTGCCTGATCTCATCCAGCATCCGGATGAGGTCGCGCTTCTGGTCCACGGAGAGCATCTCCACCACGGCATCGTCGTAGGACCGGATCGGCTCGTCCAGCCGCGCCAGCAGCTCGAGTCCCATCGGCGTGATGTAGCACATCACCTGCCGCCGGTCGGGCTCGGCGCGCTGGCGCCGCGCGTAGCCCGTTGCTTCGAGGCGGTCGAGGAGCCGCGTCACGCCGGGCGACGGGTCGAGCATGCGGTCGCGGATGGCCAGCGTGGGAATCCCCTCCTCGCCGGCGCCGCGCAGGATGCGCAGCACGTTGTACTGCTGCTGGGTGATGCCCTCGCGCGACACGATGGCATTGAGCTGGCGCTGGACCAGCCCCGCCGTCCGCAACAGGCCGATCAGCGCCTCGGCGCCCAGCGAGTGGAAGGGCCGGCGTTGCTGAATTTCGCGTTGAACGGCGCTGGTCACGGTCGTGTCGTTGCGCGGCATGAGTTCTAGTATATACCGAGGTCATGGGCCGAAACCACACGCCCGGAAAATCGGGATTTCACCTGACGGACCAGGTCCGCGTCCGTGCCCCCCGAATAGAGCTGGTGGACGAGGAGCAGCAGCTTGGGCTTCGCCCGCGTCGCCAGATCGCCCAGCTCGTAGGTCGACGTGTGGTACTGGTGATAATAGGCCTGCCACGCCGGCGACCGCTGTTTGAGCCGCTCGGCGTCGTAGACCTCATGAACTAGTACGTCACACCCGCGGCACGCGTTGACCACCGCGTCCGTGGGCCGGGTGTCCCCACTTACGACGATCACCCGGTCCGGAGTTTCGAACCGATAGCCGTACGCGTACGCCCAGGCGCCGTGATGCACGCGGAACGCACGCACCGTGACGTTGCTGTCGCGGAACACCACCCCCGTGTCGCGGATCTCGTGGACCACGGTCCGCCACCCCGTCGGATTCGACGGCTGCCCTCCGGTGAGCCGGTTGTGAATGTCCTCGACGTACGCCGAGTCGATGAACCGCACCATGTCGGCGGTCCCCGGCGGTCCGTACACCCGCAGCGGCGCCGTCCGGTCCAGCACCCAGGGCGACAGCATGAGGTCCGGCAGCCCCAGCGTGTGGTCGGAGTGCAGGTGCGTGAGGAAGACGATGTCGAGGCCGGGCATGCGCAGCGCGTGCACGCCTTCCAGCGCCGCCGCCGCGGCCCGCCGCACGATCCCCGGGCCGGCGTCCACGAGATACGCGTGCCCGTTGGTGACGATTGCGATGGCCGGCCCCGAGCGGTCGGGGTCGGCATTCGGCGTGCCCGTGCCGAGCACGACGACCTGCGTGTGTTGCGCCGCCGCGGTGCCCGCCGCGAGCACGAGCGCGAGGGCGATCCCCAGAATCTTCATCGGGAGAACGTATGAGGGAAAACCGCGGGACGGTAGGACGGTTGGTCGGTGAGTCGGAGGAACCGCGTGTCGCTGCGCGCCGTGATTCGGGGCCCCGTGCCGTCCTCAACTTGCGCCGTCTCGGTCCGGCGCTGTTTCTTTAGTTCATGCTCCCTCCAGACCTCGACGCGTTCTTCGTCGCCAACGACGCTCGCATCCGTGGCGAGCTGTTCGACTTCCTCCGCATTCCGAGCGTGAGTGCCCGCTCGGAGCACAATGCCGACATGGCCCGCGCCGCCCAGTGGGTGGCCGACGACATGAGCAACGCGGGGCTGCGCGCCACCGTGCACCCCACCGCCGGCCACCCGATCGTCGTCGGCGAGTGGCGCGGCGCTGGCGCCGCCGCGCCCACCGTGCTCGTCTACGGCCACTACGACGTGCAGCCCCCCGAGCCGCTCGACCTGTGGGACAGCCCGCCCTTCGAGCCCGCGATCCGCGACGGCAAGCTCTTCGCCCGCGGCTCGGTGGACGACAAGGGCCAGCTCTTCATCCACATGAAGGCGCTCGAGGCCCACCTCAAGGTGCGCGGCGCACTTCCCGTCAACGTCGTCGTCGTGGCGGAGGGCGAGGAGGAGGTCGGCAGCGACCACCTCGCCGAGTTCATCCAGGCCCACGAGAAGGAGCTGGCCTGCAGCTCGGTCGTCATCTCCGACTCGTCCATGTTCGCTCCCGGCCTCCCGTCCATCCTGTCGTCGCTTCGCGGCCTGGCCTACTTCCAGATCGACGTCACCGGGCCGAGCACGGATCTTCACTCGGGCAGCTACGGCGGCGCGGTCGTGAACCCCGCGATGGCGCTGGCCCGCATCCTCGCCACGATGCACGACCTCGACGCACACGTCGCGATCCCCGGCTTCTACGACAAGGTGCGCGACTGGGGTGACAAGGCGCGCCGCGAGATCAAGGGCCTCCCCTTCGACGACGAGCAATTCCGCGCCGAGACGGGCGCACCGGCGCTCGGCGGCGAGAAGGGGTACTCCACCCTCGAACGCGTCTGGATGCGCCCGACGTGCGAGGTCAACGGCCTGCTCAGCGGCTACACCGGCGAGGGCGCCAAGACCGTGCTCCCCTCGAAGGCCATGGCCAAGGTGAGCTGCCGCCTCGTGCCCGATCAGGACCCCAAGGAGATCGAGCAGCTCATGCGCGCCCACATCGAGCGCGTGAAGCCAGACGGCGTCACCGTGAAGGTGACCGCGCTGCACGGCGGCAAGCCCTGGCGCGCCGAGCTGGACGGACCGCTCTACGAGGCCGCGCGCCGCGCGCTGACGGCGGCGTTCGACAAACCGCCGGTGATCACCGGCGAGGGCGGCTCGATCCCCGTCGTCGACGACTTCGAGCGCATCCTGCATGCCCCCGTGCTGCTCATGGGCTTCGGCCTGCCCGGCGAGAACGCCCACGCGCCCAACGAGTGGATCAGCGTGGACAACTTCACCCGTGGCCTGCGGGCCGTCGCGGTGCTGTACGAGGAGCTGGGAAAGAAAGCGAGCTGAACGGGCCCGGCCGGTCCTCGGCCGTCGGCTCTCCTACAATCCCTCGAGCAGCGCGTCGTTGTTCGTCGTCGCCGCGATGCGCTTGATCAGCCATTCCATCGCCGCCTGCGGCGGCATCTGGGCCAGCCCGCGGCGCAGCGTGTACACGTTGTCCATCTGCTCGGGGCGGAACAGCTTCTCCTCCCGCCGCGTGCCGCTGGTCGCGATATCGATGGCCGGATAGATGCGCTTCTCGGCCAGCGGGCGGTCGAGCTTGATCTCGCAGTTGCCCGTGCCCTTGAATTCCTCGAAGATCACGTCGTCCATCCGCGAGCCCGTCTCGACGAGCGCCGTGGCGATGATCGTCAGCGAGCCGCCGCCCGCGCTGGGCAGCACGTTGCGCGCCGACCCGAAGAACGCCTTGGGCTTGGCCATCGCCGTCGCGTCGAGACCGCCCGACAGCGTGCGCCCCGTGCCGCGCTCGGCCGTGTTGTGCGCCCGCGCCATGCGGGTCAGCGAGTCGAGCACGATCACGACGTCGCGTCCCAGTTCCACCTGGCGCCGCGCATGCTCCAGCACCATCTCGGTCACGTCCACGTGGCGCTGCGCCGGCTGGTCGAAGCTCGACGCGATCACCTCGCCCACGCCCCACGAGATCGCCTCGCTCACTTCCTCGGGCCGCTCGTCCACCAGCAGGATGAGCAGCACGACGTTGGGATGGTTGATCGCCACGCCCTCGGTGATCGCGTGGAGGAGCGTCGTCTTGCCGGCGCGAGCCGGGGCCACGATCAGGGCCCGCTGGCCGAAGCCGATCGGGGCGATCAGGTCGATCGCGCGGCGGATCAGCTCGGCGCCGCCCTTGGCCGGGCGCCCCGTTTCCAGGAACAGCTTGCGTTCCGGGTACGAGGCGGTGAGCGACGGAAAGTCCGGCCGCTTGAGGCTCGTCGCGGGATCCTCACCGTTGATGGACTTGATCTCCATCACCGTGAGCCGGCCCCGCTGGTCGCGGCCGATCGCGGTTTCCAGCGTGTCGGCCTTGCGGAGACCGAACTGGCGCACGAGTTGCGGCGGGATGTAGGCGTCGCCCGGCTCGCCCAGGTAGCTGGCCTCGGCCCGGCGCAGGAAGCCGCCGTCGCGCTGCGGATCGAACCAGCCCTTCTGTTCGCCCACCGGCGTCAGGACCACGGGGCCCGGCGGAGCCTGCGGTTCGCGGCCGCCTCCCCCTCCGTCGCGGGACTCGCCGCGATTGTCGCGGTCCCGTCCGCGTCCGCGGCCGCGGTTGCGGCGATGGCGGCGCCCGTTGCGCTCGTGGCGGCTGAACCCGTGCTCCGGACGAGCGGCGGCCTGGGGCTCGCTTCCTCCGTTCGAGGACGCGCCGTCCGAACTCGCGCTCGGGGCGGCGGGGGCT
>JBJKPA010000383.1:0-7608 GCA_046706905.1 Gemmatimonadaceae bacterium | reverse complement strand
GTGCACGCCGTTGAAGCCGTGCGACTGCTTCATGAAGTACGCCGTGGTCTTGGACGAGCAGCCGATGCCGCTCATCTTGGCCGCCCGGTGCGGCGGCACGTCCAGCTCCCAGAACGCCTGGATGAGGGCCGCCGTGATCGAATCGTGGCCGCACCCGGCGCACAGCGTGGACATCGTGCCCTCGTAGTCGCGCCGGGTGAGCCCCAGCGCGTTCCTGGGCAGCGACGGATGCTTGACGGGCGGCTTGGCGATGGACGTCATACGGCGGCTCCCTCCAGGTGAGCCGTGACGGCGCTGACCACGCGCCCCGCGGTGAGCGGGAGGCCGCCGTAGTCGAGCACGGGAATCATGTGGTCGCGCGGCACGCCGGTCTCGATGGCCAGCATGGCGCGGAGCTGCGCGTCGCGGTTCTGCTCCACCACGAACACGAACTCGTGCTCGTTGAGGAAGTCGAACACGGGTTCGTCGAACGGGAAGCCGCGGATGCGCGTGTACTCGGCGTTGATCCCCTGGGCGCGCAGCCGGTCCAGCGCCTCGAGCATCGCCGCGTGGCAGCCGCCCAGCGAGATGAGCCCCACCTCGGCGCCTTCGTGGCGGAACACCTCCGGCGCCGGCACGGCCGACGCCGCGCCCCGGATCTTGCGCGCGATCCGGTCCACGAGCTCCTGGTAGGCGTCCGAATCCTCGGTGTAGGCCGCGTTCTTGTCGTGTCCCGACCCGCGCGTGAAATACGCGCCCTTGGGCGAGACGCCGGGCAGCGTGCGGTACGGGATCCCGTCGCCGTCCACGTCGGTGTAGCGCGCGAACTTCTTGACCTGCTCCAGCTCCTCGGCGCTCAGCACCTTGCCTCGGTCGGGCACGTAGGCGTCGTCCCACGCGAAGCGGGGCACCATCCAGTCGTTCATCCCGATGTCGAGGTCGGAGACCACGAACACCGGCGTCTGGAAGCGCTCGGCCAGGTCGAAGGCGTCGCGCGCCATCGTGAAGCACTCGGCGGGGCTCGAGGGATAGAGCGCGATGTGCTTGGTGTCGCCGTGCGAGGCGTAGGCCACCGCCATCAGGTCGCCCTGCTGCGTGCGCGTCGGCATGCCGGTGGAGGGCCCCGTGCGTTGGACGTCGAAGAACACGCACGGCACCTCGCCGTAGTAGGCGAGCCCGATGAACTCCTCCATGAGCGAGATGCCGGGACCCGCCGTGGACGTGAACGAGCGTGCGCCCGCCCAGCCGGCGCCGATGATCATGCCGGCCGCCGCCAGCTCGTCCTCGGCCTGGATCATGGCGTAGCGGCGCTGCCCCGAATCGGGATCGCGGCGGTAGCGCTCGCAGAACATCTTGTAGCCTTCCATGAGCGACGTGGAGGGCGTGATCGGGTACCACGCGCCCACCGTGGCGCCGGCGAACACGCAGCCCAGCGCCGCCGCGGTGTTGCCGTCGATCACGATCGAGTCCTTCGTCGCGTCCATTCGCTCGAGATGAATGGGCAGCGGGCAGGAGAAGTGCTCGAGCGCGTACTCGTGCCCCAGCGCGATGGCGCGGAAGTTGGCGTCGAGCAGCGCCTTCTTCTTCGAGAACTTCTCGCGCAGCATCTCGCCCACGATGTCCATGTCGATGTCGAACAGCGCGGCGAGCGTTCCCGTGTACACGATGTTGCGGAGCAGGGTGCGCGCCCGGTCGCCCTCGAAGTTCTCGACGCACAGCTGGCCGAACGGCACGCCGAGGTAGGTCACGTCCTCGCGGATCAGCGAGTCGTCCAGCGGCCAGCTCGAGTCGTAGACGAGCCATCCCCCGGGGCGCACCGCGGCCACGTCGCGGTCGTAGGTGTTCGTGTTGAGCGCCACCACCAGCTCGAGCTGCTCGGGGCGCGCCGTGTAGCCGTCCTTGCTGACGCGGATCTCGTACCAGGTGGGCAGCCCCTGGATGTTCGACGGGAAGATGTTCTTGCCGCTGACCGGGATCCCCATCCGGAAGATGGCCTGCATGAGCAGTCCGTTGGCACTGGCCGAGCCGGTGCCGTTGACCGTCGCCATCTTGAACGCGAAATCGTTCACCCCGCTCATGTCACGTGCTCCAGGCTGCCCGCGTAGGTGCGGATCAGGTCGAATTTGGCCATATCCCACGCCGCGGTCGGGCACCGCTCGGCGCACAGCCCGCAATGCAGGCATACGTCCTCGTCCTTGACCATCAGCCGTCCCGTCTGCGGCAGGGCGGGCGAGACGAACAACCCCTGCTCGAGATTCGCCGCCGGCGCCGAGAGGCGTGCGCGCAGGTCGGCCTCGCCGCCGCCGTCCGGCGCGATCGTGAGGCAGTTCACGGGGCACACGTCCACGCAGGCATCGCACTCGATGCACAGCTTGCTCGTGAAGTGCGTCTCGATGTCGCAGTTGAGGCAGCGCTGCACCTCGGCCGCCGTCTGCTCCGGTGTGAACCCCAGCTCGACCTCCACCGCCACGTCGGAGAAGCGCTTGACCAGCGCTTCGTGCTCCATCTGCGCGCGCGGCGACGGATTGTAGTCGTTGTGGTAGCTCCAGGCCTGCATCCCCAGCTTGGCGCTCACCAGGTTCATCCCGTCGGGCGGACGATCGGTGACCGGAAGGTCGCGGCAGAAGTTGTCGATCGAGATCGCGGCCTGGTGCCCGTGCTCCACCGCCCAGATGATGTTCTCCGGTCCCCACGCCGCGTCGCCGCCGAAGAAGACGCCGGGGCGCGTGCTCATGAACGTCGTCCGGTCCACGACCGGCATGTCCCACTTGGCGTCGAACTCGAGCCCGATGTCGCGCTCGATCCACGGGAAGGCGTTGTCCTGCCCGATGGCGAGGATCACCTCGTCGCAGGGAATGACGACCGTGCCGAGCACCTTGCTCTTCTGCTTGCCGTTCACCTCGGTCCACTCGAGCTGCTCGAATTCCATCCCCACGAGCTTGCCGTTCTCCACGACGAAGCGCTTGGGCGAGTGGTTCTCGAGGATCTCGATCCCCTCCTCCTCGGCGTCCTCCAGCTCCCACGGCGACGCCTTGAAGTAGGGACGCGACCGGCGCGCCACCACCTTCACGTCCGTGCCGCCCAGCCGCTTGGACGTGCGGCAGCAGTCCATCGCCGTGTTGCCCACGCCGATGATCAGCACCCGCGGCGAGATCTTCTCGATGTGCCCGAAGTGCACCGAGCCCAGCCACTCGATGCCGATGTGGATCTGGTCCTTGGCGTCCCAGCGGCCGGGGATGTCCAGCTCCTTGCCCTTGGGCGCGCCGCTGCCCACGAACACCGCGTCGTACCCCTCGGCGAGCAGCGCCTTGAGGCTCGTCACCGGCATCTCGTACCGGATGTCCACGCCCATGTCGAGGATCGCGTTCACCTCCTCGTCGAGCACGGGCGCGGGAAGCCGGAAGGCGGGAATGTTGTAGCGCATCAGGCCGCCGGCCTGCGACAGCTTCTCGTAGATCACGCACTCGTAGCCGAGCGGCATGAGGTCGTTGGCCACCGTGAGCGAGGCGGGGCCGGCGCCGATCAGCGCGATGCGCTTGCCGTTCTTCTCGTCGGGCGCCTGGGGCAGGAACTCGTCGATCTCGTCGCGCAGGTCGGCGGCCACGCGCTTGAGGCGGCAGATCGCCACCGGCTTGCCGTCCACGCGTCCCCGACGGCACGCCGGCTCGCAGGGGCGGTCGCAGGTGCGGCCCAGGATGCCCGGGAACACGTTCGACACGCGGTTGAGCATGTACGACTCGGTGTACCGGCCCTGCGCGATCAGGCGGATGTACTCTGGAACGTTTGTATGGGCCGGACAGGCCCACTGGCAATCCACGACTTTATGGTAGTACTGCGGAGTTCGAACGTCCGTAGGATCCATGCCCCAAGTTCCCTCTAATTCGCGGGTTCGCTTGAGTTTCGCGGGAGCGAGGGGCGATTGCAAGCGGTCCGCTCGGGATTCGCATTGCCTTTTCGGGCCCCGGGCCGTAGCTTTTCACATCGAGTAGCCTCCTGGCCCGTAGGTTCAAGCGCGCGCAAGAGTTAGCTCTACCCGCCTCACGCCCTGCGTCGGCGTTGGGCCGGAACGTGAGCCATGCGTGCGCTCGACGGGCCCCGGTTCTCCCCACTTCCGCGGTCGTACCCCGCGGTGGAGCATAGATTCCACATGAACGTCACCGCGATCTTCGCCGCGCTCGGCGCACTCATCGTTGCGTCGCCGGCGTTTTTCATTATCGGGCGCCGCCTCGGACGTACCGCCGAGCTGCGCCGCCAGGCGGAGGCCAAGGCCACCGCCCAGGAACTCGCCAAACGCGTCGTCGAGGACGCCGAGCGCGAGGCGGAGAACCTCCGCAAGAGCGCCATCGTCTCGGGCAAGGAGGAGCTGATCAAGCTCCGCGAGACGTTCGAGCAGGAGGCGCGCGGCCGCCGCGAAGAGGTGGAGCGCGAGGAGCGCCGCGTCGAGGAGCGCGAGGGGCAGCTCGATCGCAAGTTCGACGCCCTGGAGCAGCGCGAGAAGGATCTGTCGCGCCGGCAGAGCGACTTCGGCCGCCGCGAGAAGGACGTCGTCCAGCGCGAGAGCGAGCTGGAAAAGCTCATCTCCGAGGAGCGCCGCCGGCTGGAGCAGCTGGCCGGACTCTCGGCGCAGGAAGCCAAGGCCGAGCTGATCCGCCGGATGGAGGAGGAGGCGCAGGCCGACGCCGCCAACCAGATCCGCGAGATTCGCGAGACCGCCCGCCGCAACGCCGAGCGCGAGGCCAAGAAGATCGTCGCCCTCGCCATCCAGCGCATCGCGGCCGACCACACCGCCGAGAGCACGGTGTCGGCGGTGTCGCTGCCCAACGACGAGATGAAGGGGCGCATCATCGGCCGCGAGGGCCGCAACATCCGCGCCTTCGAGCTGGCCACCGGCGTGGACGTGATCATCGACGACACGCCGGACACGGTCGTCGTGTCGTGCTTCGATCCGATCCGCCGCGAGGTGGCGCGCCTGGCGCTGGAGAAGCTCGTCACCGACGGGCGCATCCACCCGGGGCGCATCGAGGAAGTGGTCAACAAGTCGCGCAAGGAGATCGACGCCCAGATCGTCGAGATCGGCGAGGAGGGCGCCTACGAGGCCGGCGTCCACGGACTGCACCCCGAGCTGGTGAAGCTCGTGGGGCGCATGCACTGGCGCACGAGCTACGGGCAGAACATCCTGCAGCATTCCAAGGAGGTCTCCTGGCTGGCGGGGATCATGGCCGCCGAGCTGGGGCTGGACGTCGCGATGGCCAAGCGCGGCGCGCTGCTCCACGACATCGGCAAGGTGCTGACCCACGAGCACGAGGGCACGCACGTGCAGCTCGGCGTCGAGGTGGCCACGAAGTACGGCGAGCATCCGCTGGTCGTGAACTGCATCGCCGCGCACCATGACGACGTGCCGCACGAGAGCGAGATTTCGGTGCTCGTGCAGGCCGCCGACGCGATCTCGGGCTCGCGCCCGGGCGCGCGCCGCGAGGCATTCGAGACGTACGTGAAGCGGCTGGAGGGGCTGGAGCGGATCGCGTCGAGCTACAAGGGCGTCGAGCGCACCTTCGCCATCCAGGCCGGACGCGAGGTGCGGGTGATCGTCGTCCCCGACGAGGTGGACGACCCGCGCATGGCGTCGTTGTCGGAGGAGATCGCCCGCCGCATCGAGGCGGAGCTGCAGTATCCGGGACAGATCAAGGTCGTACTGATTCGCGAAACGAGGGCTGTGGACTTTGCCAGATAATACCGCCGTGCGGGGGACGCTCATTGACGGCGTCGCGCTCGCCAAGAAGATCCGTGCACGCGTGGCCGAGGAGGCCGCCGCGCTCACCGCCCAGGGCACCACGCCGGGCCTCACGGTCGTCCTCGTGGGCGACGATCCGGCCAGCGCCGTGTACGTGCGCTCCAAGGGGCGCGCCTGCGACGAGGCCGGGATCCGCTCGGACACCATCCGCCTCCCCGCGTCCACGTCCGAGCAGGAGCTGCTCGCGCTCATCGACCGGCTGAACGCCGACCGGGCGGTGCACGGCATTCTCGTGCAGATGCCGCTCCCCAAGCACATCGACCCCGACGTCGTGATCCGCCGCATCGATCCCGAGAAGGACGTCGACGGCTTCCACCCGGTGAACGTCGGGCTGCTGTTCACGGGCTCCAAGGAGGGCTTCCCGCCCTGCACGCCGGCCGGCGTGATGGCGATGCTCCGCGCCTACGGCGTCGAGACCCGCGGCGCCAACGTCGTGGTGCTCGGCCGCAGCAACATCGTGGGCAAGCCGATGGCCTCGCTGCTCATGCAGCAGGGGCCCGACGCCGACGCCACGGTCACGATCTGCCACTCGCGCACCCGCGACCTGGCCGAACACACACGCCGCGCCGACATCATCGTCGCCGCCGTGGGCCGCGCCCACATGGTCACCGCCGACATGGTGAAGCCGGGCGCCGTGGTGATCGACGTCGGGATGAACCGGGTGAGCGATCCCGAGGCGCCCAAGGGCTACCGCCTGGTGGGCGACGTGGACTTCGAGAACGTGAAGGACGTGGCCTCGCTCATCACCCCGGTGCCCGGGGGCGTGGGACCGATGACGATCGCGATGCTGCTGCAGAACACCGTCCGCGCCGCGGTCCGCGCCCTGGGCTGATGCCCCGCCGGCGGGATCCGCGCGCCGCCGGCCACGGCGACTTCGAGCTGTTCGCCGCGGCCGGCCAGGCGCCGGGCATGATTCCCGTCGAACCGGTCCCCGGCGACAGCGCCGAGACCGCGATCGCGGTCGCCACGCTCACCCAGACCGCCAAGGACGTGCTCGAGGGGGCGTTCCCGCCGCTGTGGGTGCGCGGCGAGGTGAGCGATTTCAAGGCCCACCGCAACGGCCACTGGTACTTCTCGCTGCGCGACGAATCCGCCCAGATCCGCTGCGTGGTCTGGTCGCGCGACCAGCGCGGCATTCCCGCCGCTCCCGACGACGGCATGCAGGTCTCCGCGCTCGGCCAGCTCAGCGTCTATCCGGCGCGCGGCGAGATGCAGTTCATGATCCGCCGCATGGAGGCCGCCGGCGACGGGCTCTGGCGCAAGGCGTTCGAGCAGACCCGCGCCCGCCTCGAGGCCGACGGGCTGCTCGCGCCGGAGCGCAAGCGCGCCATCCCCAAGTATCCGCGGCGCATCGCCGTGATCACGAGCCCCACCGGCGCCGCGCTCCACGACATCACCGCCGTCGTGAAGCGCCGCGCGCCCGGCGTCGAGGTCGTGGTCATCCCGGCGGCGGTGCAGGGGGAGTCGGCCCCCGGGGAGCTGATCGCCGCGCTCGACCGCCTGGCCCGTTGGGGCGACGCCGATCTGCTGATCATCGGACGCGGCGGGGGCGCGCGCGAGGACCTCTGGGCGTTCAACGACGAGCAGGTCGCGCGCGCGCTCGCCGCATGCCCGATTCCCACCATCTCCGCGGTGGGGCACGAAGTGGACGTCACGATCTGCGACCTCGTGGCCGACCTGCGCGCGCCCACGCCGTCGGCCGCCGCCGAGGCGGCGGTGCGCTCGGTGCACGAGCTGGCGGCCCAGGTGCGCTCGCTCGGCAACCGGCTGCGGCGCGGGGTGACGTCGCGGCTCGAAGTCGCCGACCTGCGGCTCCACCGCGCGGGCCGCGCCCTGGC
>JBJKPA010000382.1:0-4233 GCA_046706905.1 Gemmatimonadaceae bacterium | reverse complement strand
CGACCGCCGCTACCGCTGGATCGCCGGCGTCATGGACCGCACGGTGATCCGGCAGCCGCGCGCGGCGCGGCTCAGCGACCGGGTGGACGCGCTCGTGCTCCACCGGGTGTGGGGCCCGATCATCTTCGTCGGCCTCATGCTGGTGATGTTCCAGGCGATGTTCAGCTGGGCGACGCCGCTGGCCAACGGCATCCAGGCGCTGGTCGGTCTCACGGGTGAAGGGATCCGGCTGGTGCTGCCGGCGGGCGAGCTGCGCAGCCTGCTCGTGGACGGGGTGGTGGGCGGCGTGGGCAGCGTGCTCGTGTTCCTGCCGCAGATCGCGATCCTGTTCCTGTTCATCGGCCTGCTCGAGGACTCGGGGTACATGGCGCGCGCGGCGTTCGTGATGGACCGCTACATGCGTCCGCTCGGGCTCCACGGCAAGAGCTTCATCCCGCTCATCTCCGGCTATGCCTGCGCGGTGCCGGCGATCATGTCCACGCGCACGATCCAGCATCCCAAGGAGCGGATGGCGACGATCATGGTCGTGCCGCTCATGAGCTGCTCGGCGCGGCTGCCGGTGTACACGCTGCTCGTGGCGGCGTTCGTGCCGGCGATCACGGTGGCGGGGATCTTCAGCCTGCAGGGGCTGACGATGCTCGGGATGTATCTCATGGGCACGGTCGCGGCACTGGCCGCGGCGGCGGTGTTCCGGCGGACGCTGCTCAAGTCGGAAACGCGAGCGCTGATCATCGAGCTGCCGCCCTACGCGCTGCCCAGCCTGCGGGTGCTGGGCAACTCGGTGTGGCAGCGCGTGCGGCTCTTCCTGCGCCGCGCGGGCACGGTGATCTTCGCGATCTCCGTGCTGCTCTGGGGGCTGGCGGCGTATCCGCGCGCCCACGGGCCGGCGGGACAGCCGGTGCCGGCCGAGCAGCAGCTCTCGCAGTCGGCGCTGGGACGGATCGGGCACGCCATCGAGCCGGCGGTGCGCCCGCTGGGCTACGACTGGAAGATCGGCGTCTCGATGGTCGCGTCGTTCGCAGCGCGCGAGGTGTTCGTGTCAACGATGGGCACGATCTACGGCGTGGCCGACGGCGACAACCCGCGGCAGGCGCTGGCCCAGCGGCTGCAGGCCGAGCGGAACCCGGTCACCGGGCGCGCGGCGTACACGCCGCTCATCGCCGTGGGGCTGATGGCGTTCTACGTGTTCGCGCTGATGTGCACGAGCACGGTGACGATGACGCACAAGGAAACGGGCGGCGGCTGGCGCGGCGCCCGGTGGGCGGCCCTGCAGTTCACATATATGCTGGTGCTGGCCTACGCCGCGGCATTCGTCATCTACCGGGGCGGGCTGTTCCTCGGACTGGGAGGCGGGGCATGATGAGCCCGGACGTCCAGAACCTCATCGTGGCGCTCATCCTGGCGGCGGCCGCGGTGTACCTCGGGCGGCGCGCCTGGCGCCGCGTGGTGGCGGCGCGCAAGCCGCAATCCGGGCCCTGCGGCCCGGACTGCGGCTGCGGCGATCACTGAGGCCGCACGACCAGCATCGCGCGCGGCCCGGCGCGCAGCACCTTGTCGGCCACGCTCCCGACCACGAACCGCGACATCCCGCGCCCGTGCGTGGCCAGCGCCACGACGTCGCTCCCCTGGGCCACGGCCGCCTCGAGGATCACCCGGGCCGGCATCGCCTCGGTCCGCACCTCGCTCTGGATGTCGAGCGTCGGATACTGCCGGCGCAGCTTGATGGCGAGGTTCGAGACGTAGTCCGCCGCCCGTTCGACCAGCGACTGCGTGGCCTCGGCGGCGTAGTCCTCGGGCGGCGCATACGCGACCGCGTACTCCATGGCCGGCAGGAACGCCGGCGTGAACACCGGCTTCACCACCTCGAGCAGCAGCACCTGCGCATCGGTCAGCCCGGCCAGCGCCATGGCGTCCGGCACGACCTGCTCGGAGTAGCCCGAGCCGTCGACCGGCACCAGCATGCGGTGGAACGGACCGATCGGCTCGAGCGTCCCGTCGGGCTGCTCCTCCGGCCGCAGCAGGAGCACCGGCGCGGCGCCCGTGCGGATCACCGCGTCGGCCACGCTCCCCATCCACACGCGGCTGAATCCGGTGCGGCCGTGCGTGGACATCACGATGAGCGGGTCGCGGAGCCCGCGGACGTATTCCGAGATCGTCTGGGCGGGCGGCCCCTCGAGGACCTTCGTCACGGGGTGCAGCCCCGACTCGTCCTGGATCCCCTTCGCGGTCCGGTCGAGGTATTCCTGCGCCTCGTCGCGCATCGCCTGATCCAGCGCGAGCTGGTCGCCCAGGTCGTGCAGCATCAGCTGGTGCGCGCGCAGCAACTCGATCCGCGCCTCGGCCCGCTCGGCGAGCATCGTGGCGGTCGCCAGCGCATGCTCGGCCAACGGCGAACCGTCGAGCGGCACTACGATCGTGCGATACATGCGACCCTCCCCCGCCCGCAGGCGGCCGGTCTCAGGTCCAGGGTTCCCGGAATTCCCGGTCCCAGTTGAACACGTAGGTGCGGCCCTTCACCTTGCGCTCGGCCACGGCCCGCGCGATGTCGGTCACCGTCACGATGCCCACGAGGTGGTCGTCCTCGACCACGAGCACGCGATGGATGCCGGCGGCGTGCATCAGCTCGGCGGCGCGCTCCACGCTGTCGTCGGGCCCCAGCGCCCACAGCCGCCGGGTCATGACCTCCCGTACTTCGTGCTCCTCGAGATCGTTCCACTCCGGCGTGTCCACCGTCGCCATCCGCTCGGCGGCGTCGGCGCCGGCGTCCTCCCACAGATCGGTGAAGAACTCACCCGACGGCTCGTTCTCGGTGTCGCTCGTGTCGGGGAGCGGGACCTCGCTCCAGTCCCGCCACTCGGGCTCGGCGCTCTCGTCGCGCTCCGTGGGCACGCCGGGCGACGAGGCGGCGAAGCCGATCAGATCGGCCGTGGTCACCACGCCGACGACCTTCTCGCCGGCGAGGACCGGGGCGCCGCTGACGTGGCGCCGCGCCAGCAGCTCCATGGCGTCGCGCAGCGTCGTGAGCGGGGTGACGGACACGAGATCCGTCGTCATGATCTGGCGCAGTTTCAGCATGGCCACCCTCCTGCCCCTGGCTCCGGGCTGTGCGGGCGGACGGCGCTGCCCGCCCGGTGATGGGAAGTTGCCGGTAGCCGTGACGGGACTCTGTCGGCGGGCGCCCGAATCGGGGTAGGGCAAGCCCCCACCCCGCCCCAACGGAAAGCGGAGAGCCGGCAGCCGTCAGCCGGCAGCCATCGGGAGGGACCGGGACGCCACGGTACAATCCGGCCGTTCACGTTCGTCGTTGCCCGCGAACCCTGCGCTGCCGAGGCCTGTCACGGTGTGCCCGTGTTGCCGTCAGCTCATGGCTGTCGGCTCACGGCTCACGGCCTTCTGTTGTCAGTTCCGCCGTTTCCCGTATTGTTCTCGAATGTCCCCCGAGTTCCTCCAGCTCCTGATCGGCTCCATCCACGTCGTCCTCGCCGTCGGCGCCACGACGCACATCGTCCTCACCAAGGACGACGTCCGCGCCGCCACCGGCTGGGTCGGCCTCGTGTGGCTGGCCCCGGTGCTCGGCTCGGCGCTGTACGTCTTCCTCGGCGTCAACCGGATCCGGCGGCGGGCCGGCCAGCTGCGGCGCTACCGCGCGATGGCGGGGCTCAGCCCCACCGGCTCGCACGCGCTGCCGCAGGCCGGCGTGGATCGCGCGCTGGTCCCCGAGCGGCTGCGCGCGATGGCCGATCTGGGGGGGCGCATCACGGGCGCGCCGCTCACCGGGGGGAACGCCGTGGAGGTGCTGGTCAACGGCGACGCCGCGTATCCGGCGATGCTCGACGCCATCGCCGCCGCGCGGCGCACCGTGGCCCTCGCCACCTACATCTTCGACCGCGGCGCGGTGGCCGACCGGTTCATCGCCGCGCTGGCCGACGCCGTCGCGCGCGGCGTCGAGGTCCGCGTGCTGATCGACGGCGTGGGCGCCCGCTACAGCCGCCCGCCCATCGTCGGCACGCTCCGCCGCCACGGCATCACCGTGCACGAGTTCCTCCGCTCGGCGTTTCCTTTCTCGCACCCGTACTTCAACCTCCGCAATCACCGGAAGCTGATGATCGTGGACGGCGCGGTGGGATTCTGCGGCGGGCTCAACATCCGCGACGCATGCGTGCTGGCGTCCGACCCGCCGCATCCCACACAGGACGTCCACTTCCGGTTCCGCGGCCCGGTGGTGCGCCAGAT
>JBJKPA010000381.1:0-3470 GCA_046706905.1 Gemmatimonadaceae bacterium | reverse complement strand
GGGCGGCCCCCAGCGGCCGCGCATAGGCGGCCAACTGCGGACGCACCGACGGTGGCCGGCGGAGTCCCAACCGGAACTCGCGCGCCGCGGCGTGCCAGGCGATCACGCGCGTCAGGGCCGGCACGTCGATCGGCTTGGTGACGAACCCGTCCGCCCCCGCCGCCACGGCGCGGGCGTCGTCCTCCCGGCTGTCGGAGCTGCTGAAGGCGAGGATCACGATGTCGTGGGTGCGCGCGTCGTCCTTGAGCAGCCGGGTGAGCGCCAGCCCGTCCATCCCCGGCAGGTCGCGATCCATGAGGATGACGTCGGGCATCCGCCTCGCGATCTGTTCGCGCGCCGCCTCCGCGTCGCGGGCCGCCGTGACGTCGTAGCCCTCCAGCGCGAGCACCGTCACCGCGAGGCGGCGCATCGCGTCGTCATCATCCACGATGAGGATTCGGGTTGGGTCCATGGGGAGACCGGGTCCGGAGTGGGGGAGTTGTCACGGGGCCGCCCTGCCTCGAGCGCCCGTTCGAGTCTTCCGGAAGATCGGTGAACCACTGTGACAGGATAATGAGGAGGGCATTACATTCCTGTATGGTAGAGGCGTTTAGACCCCGAACGGCTGGTCCCAAGTTGACCGAACTCCCCCATGCGGGCCCTGCTCGTTGACGACGATTCCTCCATGGTGCTCATCGCCCGCCGCCTGCTCGAGGAAGAGGGGTTCGGGGTGGACGTGGCCGTGGATGGCGAATCGGGGCGGCTGCTCGCCATGGTGAACGACTACGACGCGATCGTCCTCGATCTGGTGCTGCCCGACGGGAACGCGATCCCGCTCATCCAGCAGCTCCGGCGCGAGGGCAAGCAGACGCCGATCACGGTGCTCACCGGCACGACCGACAAGGCGGTGACGGTGCGGGCGCTGGACGCCGGCGCCGACGACTACCTCACCAAGCCGATCGAGTTCGACGAGTTCAAGGCCCGCATGCGGGCGCTGGTGCGCCGGGGCGGCGCCCGGCGCACCGAGCGGCTCACCACGGGCAACGTGACGCTCAACCGGCTGTCGCGCGAAGTGCTCGTCGGTGGAGCGGCAATGCGCGTCACGCCGCGCGAGCTGGCGCTGCTGGAGCACCTGCTGCTGCACACCGACGAGGTGGTGAAGCGGACGGAGCTGCTGGAGAAGGTCTTCGACCTCACCTTTGACCCGGGGACCAACGTGGTGGACGTCACGGTAGGACGGCTGCGGCGCAAGCTGCGCGAGGCGGGAGCCACGGTGCAGATCGAGTCGCGCCGCGGGCTCGGGTTCGTGCTGTCGCTGGCGGCGGCGTCATGAGAGCGGCGACCCGTGTGCTCGTCGCCTGCGCGGCGGCGGCCGGACTCGCCGCGTGCTCGCAGCAGCCCACGGAGAACTACGTGCGTGGGCATGGGCTCCAGGTGGCTCAGCTTTCGATCCGCGACCAGGTGGCCATCTACCAGGAAGCCGTCGGCGGGGCGTTCTCGGTGGGCGATCCCTCGCTCTACCTGCTGCTCAACCCCCGTTTCCTGCCCCGCACCGCCGGGCTCGACGGCGGCGACCCGCTGTCGCCGGAGCTGCGCAACGCCATCCTGGCGAGCGGCCTGGCCCAGGGCACCTGCGAGCCCCTGGTGACGACGCCGCCCAAGGTGGCCCACTGCCGCGCGCAGCTCGCCGGCTACGTCGTGCGCTTCTCGCCCGTGCTGCGCATGCCGGGGGACACGATGGAGGTGTACCTCTACGTCCGGCGCTACAGCACGCCCACCAGCGTGGGGATCGACCGGCTGGACTTCGAGCGGGTGTACAAGGTGGTCAAGCACGCCACCGGGTGGGACGCCGTGGTCGAGGGCCGGGTCGAGCATCCCTGACGCCGGCGCCTTGCGAAACCCGGCCCGGGGTGTCACTCGTAGGGTGAGCGTCTCTTCGACCCGGAGCCCCGATCCATGATCAAGGCCCTGCTCCGCCTGTTCGCCCTGCGGCCGTTCTTCACGATGGCGATCCTCGGGATCCCCGTCGTGATCCTGATCGCCGTGGGCCTGTTCACGATCTTCGCGCTCAAGTTCATCCTGCTCGTCGTCCTGCCGATCGCGCTGGTGATCTGGCTGGTGCGGCGGGTGTTCCGCCCCAGCAACGGCACGGTGAGCTGACCCTCCGGGGCGGCCGGGCCCCGGTCAGGGCATGCGCGCGCGGATGGCGGCCGGCACGCGGCTCGGTGCCACCAGCGCCGAGTGCGGCTGGTCGGCGGGCGTGGCCGCCAGCAGCACGCGCACGAGGTCGGTGAACTTCACCGCCGTGTGGTAGATCGTCCACTGGTTGCTCAGGGTCAGCGCGGAGGGCCAGAGATGGAGCGAGTCGGTCGCGGCGTCGTAGCGCAGGGTGCCGCGGTACCAGGTGCGGATGCCGAGCCGCTGCGCGGAGGGCATGGCCCGCCAGAGGACGGGCACCGGGAAGACCTGCCAGCGCACCCCGTCGGTGCTCATCGCCAGCCACAGGTCGTCGGACGCGCAGTCGTTGCCCACGGCGTGACTGGCGAGCAACGCCAGGTAGCTCCCCCACTCGGGCATCGCGATGACGTCCATGTGCCAGACCACGAACCCGGGCTGCGCGAGGCGGACGGTGATGGGGTCGGACCAGCTCGCCTCCTCGAGTGGCTGCATGGCGCCGGGGTGCGCGGTGCGCATCGCGACGTGCGTCTGCGGGGAGGTGCACCCGCTGCCGCTCTGGACGTACCACATGCGGGCCGTGCGGCCCGCGTCGAGCGCCACGGTGGGCGACACGGCGTTGTGGTTGACCTCGCGGAACACGAGCCGCGGCTCGGTCCAGTGGCGCGCGTCCGCCGTGGAGATGGCGAAGATGTTGTTGTAGGTCTGATCCACTTCCCGGTAGTACGTGACGAGCCGTCCGGTCGCCGGATCGAACAGCTGGTCGGGATCGGAGTTGTACCGCAGCCCCCCGGGCCACGGGATGACCGGGTTGGCCACCCCGGAGGGGAGTGCCCACGAGGTGTCGCTCCGCTCGGTGAGGAACGACGGGTTCTCCCACATCGAGTTTCCCCCGTAGTAGGGCGTGTACGCGACCCAGCATCGCGCGCCGTTCCAGGGCCGGGGCGCGCAGGCCACGTCCGGGTGCACGGCATCGGCCTCGTGGGAGTAGGCGTCGGCCGGCACCGCGATGTTGGAGAGCGACGCGAACATCAGCGCTTCGAGGCGCGTGAGGACCGGGTGCGCGTCGGGAGGGGTCGCCGTGTCGGTGGGGAGCATCGGCCCGTGATCGCTGGGCAGACTGTCCGGGGCGGCCAGGTCGCCGACGGCGGCGCGCGGGGCGCGCGGCGTGGCGGTGGGAACGGACGGCTCGCCGCAGGCGGCGAGCAGCACCAGCGCGTACCTCGCGGGGGCGGAACGCATTTCGGGGGGGGAGGGTCGGGGTCGGCAGCGTCGCTCGATGACGGCCGGCCGCGGGGGCGGCCGGAGAGCGACCG
>JBJKPA010000380.1:0-3795 GCA_046706905.1 Gemmatimonadaceae bacterium | reverse complement strand
GCGCGCGTGGCGCAGCGACGGCGGCACCGCGCCCCCGGGCCCATCGAGCGCGTCGTGGGCGAGACGCGCCGCCATGTAACAGGCGAGCACGGCCTCGCGCGCGCCGCCCAACGGCACGTGGCCGGCGAGACGGGCCAGCGCGGGAAACGGAAAGGCGGCGGGGGCGACGGCGTAGGGAGGAAGGGGCGCGAGCACGGCGCCAATCTGCGGCGCATGGTGTGCCGCCGCCAGCGACGCAGGTCACTCCGTTGCTGGCCTTTTTCCGTCCGGCTACATTCTGCTCACATGGCGCACCAGGCGAAATCCGTCCTCTGGGTGGACGACGAGGCGGAGCTGCTGGAACCGCACCGGATGTTCTTGCGGGACAAAGGGTTCCAGGTCGAGACGGCGAGCAATGCAGACGACGCCGCGGAAATGGTGCGGCGCCGGACCTTCGACCTCGTCCTGCTCGACGAACAGATGCCCGGCAAACGCGGGCTCGAGGCCTACCGGGAGCTGCGCGAGATCGACCCCAACGTGGCGATCGTGATGGTCACGAAGAGCGAGGAGGACGAGACGCTCAACGAGGCGCTCGGCGCCGACATGAGCGGCTACCTCGTGAAGCCGGTGACCCCGCGCCAGGTGTACTCGCTCGTCACGCGGCTCATCGAGGGGCCGCGCATCCGGCAGCAGGCGCTGGCGCGGCGGTTCGTCGAGCGCTTCCGCGATCTCCAGGCCGAGTCGTGGCGCGCCCTCGACTGGCGGGGCTGGGTGGACCGCTACGTGGAGCTCACGCAGTGGGATCTGGACCTGTCGGAGGCGGGCGAGCCGGGGCTCTACGAGTCGCTGCGCGGGCTGTATCCCGAGGTGCGGCGTGATTTCGCGGCCTACATGGCGCGCGCCTATCCCGACTGGCTGGCGCGGCTCGACGGCGACCGGCCGCCGCTCTCCATCGACATCGTCTCGGAGTTCCTGCTCCCCGTGCTGCAGAGCGACCGCGGGGTGCTGTACATCATCGTGGACTGCCTGCGGCTGGACCAGTGGAAGGTGATCGAGCCGGCCATCGCGCAGCTGTTCGAGGTGGAGACCACGCACTACTTCTCCATCCTGCCCACGGCCACGCCGTTCGCGCGGAACGCGCTGTTCAGCGGGCTGTTCCCGGCCGAGATCGCGGCCCGCTTTCCGGACTGGTGGGGCGAGCGCGACGACGAGTCGCTCAACGCCCACGAGCGCGAGCTGCTCGAGGCGCAGCTCGCCGAGCTCAAGAAGCGCGTGCCGGTGCGATACGAGAAGATCAATACCACGCTGGACGCCAGCGACCTGGAGCGCCGGCTGTCGAACGCCGTGTCGCCCGAGGGGATCAGCGCGTTCGTGTTCAACTTCATCGACCTGCTCACCCACGGGCGGTCGGAGTCGGCCATCCTGTACGAGGTGGCGCGCGACGAGATCGCGCTGCGCAAGCTCACCCAGCAGTGGTTCGAGCGCTCGCCGCTGCTCGCCGTGCTCCGCGAGGCGGCGCGCCGCGGCCTCAAGGTCCTGCTCACCAGCGACCACGGCTCGATCCACTGCAACACGCCGGCCACCGTGTTCGCCAAGCGCGACGCCACGCCGCACCTGCGCTACAAGTTCGGCGAGGACCTCCGCGCCCAGCAGCCCGACCAGGCGCTGCTCGTCCGCCCCGAGGAGGCGCTCAAGCTCCCCCGCCGCGGCCTCGGCGCCAACACGCTGCTCGCCACCGGCGACTGCTTCTTCGTCTATCCCACCAAGCTGCGCGAATACCAGAGCCGCTACCGCGGCTCGTTCCTGCACGGCGGCGTGACGCCGGAGGAGTGCATCCTCCCCGTGTCGCTGCTCACGCCGCGCCGCTGATGGCCCTCTACCGCCGGCTGCTGAGCTATCTGCGCCCGCACTGGTGGCGCATGGTGGGCACGGTGATCAGCAGCGTGATCGCCGCCGGCCTCGACGGGCTCTCGTTCACGCTGCTCATCCCCTTCCTCAACTCGCTGTTCCACCAGACCACGCTCACCCCGCCCTCGGGGGCGATCAAGGCGATCCTGTACCGGATGGTCGGCGCGTTCCTCAATCCGGCGCAGCCGCTGCAATCGCTCGAGGCGATGATCGTCGCCATCGTGATCATCGTCGCGATCAAGAACGTGTTCGTGTGGATGAGCGGGCAGCTCGGCGCCTCGCTCCAGGAGCTGGTCACCCGCGACATGCGCGACGCGGTGTTCACCCACCTCCAGCGGCTCCCCCTGGGCTATTTCCAGCGCACCAAGACGGGGCAGGTGATGGCCAAGGTGCTGTCCGACACCGAGCAGACCAAGGCGCTGATCACTGAGCTGGTCACGAAGAGCATCCAGAACGCCGCCCAGATCGTGGTCACGGTCGTGATCCTGCTCCTCATCTCGGTGAAGCTCACCCTGCTGTCGCTCGTCGTGGCCCCGCTGCTCACGCTCGCCCTCCAGCCCATCCTGCGCCGGCTGCGCCACGCCTACCGCCGGCTGCGCAACGAGTACGGCGAGATCACGAGCGTGCTGCAGGAGGTCGTGAGCGGCATCCGCCTGGTGAAGTCGTTCGCCGCCGAGCCGTACGAGGACGCGCGGTTCACGGACGCCAACCACGGCTACGCGGGCGGCATGGTGCGGGTCGCCCGGATGGCCGTGCTCTCGCAGCCGCTCACCGAGGTGATCGGCACGACGGTCGCCGTGATGATCCTCTGGATCGGCGCCCGCGAGGTGCTGGCCCCGGGCGCCGTGCAGGCGCTGGACGGCGCCACGCTGATCGCGTTCATGATCCTCGTCATGCGGCTGCTCTCGCCGCTCAAGCAGCTCTCGCAGATGCCGACCACGGCCCAGCAGTCGCTGGCCGCGGCCGAGCGGCTGTTCGGCGTCCTCGACCAGCCGACCGAGGCGGAGAGCGACCGCGGCACCGTGGCGGTGACCGAGTTCCGCGACCGCGTGGAGTTCGAGAACGTCGGCTTCGCGTACGACCAGGAGCCGGTGCTCACCGGCATCAGCCTCACGGCGCGCAAGGGCGAGATCGTGGCGCTGGTCGGGGCCAGCGGCGCGGGGAAGAGTACGCTGGTGGATCTCATCCCGCGCTTCTACGAGCCGACCGACGGCCGCATCCTGCTCGACGGCATGAACGTCCGCGAGATCACGCTGCCCTCGCTCCGCGCCCTCACCGGCATCGTGAGTCAGGACACCGTGCTGTTCAACGACTCGGTGCGCAACAACATCGCCTACGGGGCGGGCACACGGTACAGCGACGCGCAGGTCGAGGCCGCGGCGCGCGACGCCAACGCCCACGAGTTTATCGCCGAGCTGCCGCAGGGTTACGGCACGATGCTCGGCGAGCGGGGCACGCGGCTCTCGGGCGGGCAGCGGCAGCGCATCGCCATCGCCCGCGCGCTGCTCGTCGATCCGCCGATCCTCATCCTCGACGAGGCCACCTCGGCGCTGGACACCGAGTCGGAACGGCAGGTCCAGGAGGCGATCGACCGGCTGCTCGCCGGCCGCACGGTGTTCGTGATCGCGCACCGGCTCTCCACCATCGCCCACGCCAGCCAGATCCTCGTCCTCGACCGGGGGCGCATCGTGGAGCGCGGCACGCACCCCGAGCTGCTGGCGCTGGGCGGCGCGTACCACCGGCTGCACTCGCTGCAGTTCCGCGACGAGCGGGCGCCGGTCGCCGGCGACGCATGAGCACGGCCGCCGTCCGCCGGCCCACGCTCTCCCACCGCGCCCAGTACGCCGCGATCCGCGGCGCCGTCGGCACGCTCCACCTGCTCGGCTTCCGCGGGGCGAGCAGCGTCGG
>JBJKPA010000379.1:0-7734 GCA_046706905.1 Gemmatimonadaceae bacterium | reverse complement strand
GTGCAGTCGCGGTCGGTGCTCGTGATGCCGTTCGTGAATCAGAGCACCGATTCGGCCGACGTCTATTTCGCCGACGGGATCACGAGCGAGCTGGTGAGCGCGCTCACCCGCATCCCGGGCCTGCGCGTGGCGTCGTGGCCCGCCGGCGCCACGGCCGGCGACCAGTTCCCCACCTGGCAGGAGGTGGGCAGGAAGTACAACGTCGGCTACGTGCTCATGGGCACGGTGCAGAAGGACAGCGGGCGGGTGCGCATCACGGCCAATCTCGTGAACACCAGCGACGGTTTCTACACCTGGTCCAACGTCCTCAACCCCACGATCCACGACGTGTTCACGGCGCAGCAGGAGATCTCGAGCGCCATCGTGAACGCCATCGAGCCGCAGCTCGCCACGCCGGCCCAGCTCCTCGCCGACCGCGGCACCAAGGACGACTCCGCGTTCGACGCGTACACGCGGGCCACCGGCTTCATCAGCCGCCGCGGGGCGGGCTCGCTGCGCCGCGCGATCTACATCCTGAACGGCGCCGTGCACCGCGACTCCTCCTTCGCCAAGGCGTACGCGGCCAAGGCGCTGGCCTACTCGATGCTCCCGCTCGACGACGCCACCGCCGGCGACTCGGCCGTCGCCCAGGGGATCGTGGCCGCCAGCCGCGCCATCGCGCTCGACAGCACGCTCTCCGACGCCTTCGCCGCCCGCGGCGCGCTGTACAAGGCGAGCTTCGCCTGGCAGAAGGCCGAGACCGATTACCGGCACGCATTGGCCATCAACCCGCGCGACGCCTCGGCCCGCGCCGGATACGGCGAGCTGCTGCTCGTCGAGGGACGCGTGGCCGACGCGGTCCGCGAGCTGCGGCGCGCCGTGGCGCTCGACCCGACCTCGGCCAACAAGGTCGCCTCCTATGCCGTCGCGCTCTCGGTGAGCGGGCAGAAGGCGGCGGGGGTGGACACGGCGCGGCACGCGATGGCGCTCGATTCGACCGGATTCGTGTCGCGCCTCGCCCTGGGCACGACCCTCGTCTACGCCGGCCACGCCGACTCCGCGCTCGCGCCGCTCGAGGCGGCGAACTCCCTCGCCACCCGCCGCAACCCGACGTCCGGCGCCGTCTCGTCCATGCTGGCCTACGCATACGCGCGGGCCGGCGACACCAGGCGCGCGCAGGCCATCGCCCAGGCGGCCCAGGCGGCCAGGAGCCCCGACGCCGCGCTGATCCTCGCCCACGCCGCGCTCGGCGCGGGCGACACGACCCGCGCGCTCGCGGCCCTCACCACGGCCGCCAGGGAACACGATCCGCAGCTCAGCGCGGAGCCCCTGGCGGCCCCGATCTTCGACCGGGTCCGGGCCTCCGACCGGTTCGTCGGCGTGCTCCGCACCCTCGGGCTCCCCGACACCATCGCCCAGAGCCGGGTGGTCGCCGCCCGCTGACGCTTGGCAGGACCGGGCCGGCGCCTAAGATTTGGCCATGCCCCTCCACACACTCGGCCTGCTCGTGGCCGGCGGCGCCGTGGCCGCCGGTCTGCTCGGAGCGCTCACCGGGCTGGGCGGCGGGCTGGTCATCGTGCCGATGCTCACCCTGCTCTTCCACGTGGACATCCGGTACGCGATCGGCGCCTCGCTGGTCTCGGTAATCGCGACGTCGTCGGGCGCGGCCGCCGCGTACGTGCGCGAGGGGTTCACCAACGTCCGCGTGGGCATGCTGCTCGAGACCGGCACGACGATCGGCGCGCTCGCCGGCGCATCGCTCGCCGGGTTCGTGCCGACGAGCGCGCTGGCGGTGATGTTCGGGCTCCTCCTGCTCTACACGGCGTACCACTCGCTGCGGCCGCGGCCGGAGCACGTGCTCGCGGCCGAGCCCGACAAGTGGGCGCGGCGGCTCCAGCTCGACTCCACCTATCCCACGGCGCACGGCATGCAGGCCTACTCCGTGCAGGGCGTCCCGACGGGGCTCGGGCTGATGTTCCTGGCCGGGCTGCTGTCGGCGCTCCTCGGCATCGGCTCGGGCATCATCAAGGTGCTGGCCATGGACCGCGCGATGAAGCTGCCGTTCAAGGTCTCGACCACGACCAGCACGTTCATGATCGGCGTGACCGCGGCGGCGAGCGCGGGCGTCTACCTCCACGCCGGCTACATCCAGCCGGCGGTGGCGTTTCCGGTGATGATCGGCGTTCTGATCGGCGCGCTCGTGGGCGCGCGGCTCATGACGCGGGTGCACACGCTCTGGCTGCGGCGGCTGTTCACCGCGGTGGTGCTGGTGATGGCGGTTGAGATGCTGTACAAGGGCTTCCTGGGGCGCGTATGAGCAGTCACTCGGCTCCGCGGTGGACGGATCACCAGATGGACGGCGTCATCGGGCGCCTGTTGCGGATCGGCGTGTTGGTGGCGGCGGTGGTGACGCTGATCGGGGGCGGGATCTTCCTGGCCCGCCACGGCGCCACGCCGGCCGACTTCGCGCGGTTCCACGGCGCCCCCGACGCCCTGCGCAGCCTCACCGGGATCGTGCGCGGCGTGGCGGCGG
The DNA here is from genome assembly GCA_046706905.1 of Gemmatimonadaceae bacterium. Lineage (GTDB taxonomy): Bacteria > Gemmatimonadota > Gemmatimonadetes > Gemmatimonadales > Gemmatimonadaceae > JAGWRI01. The sequence continues at coordinate 5,222 of JBJKPA010000379.1, read as the reverse complement.
GTCGGAGCGCCGCGCTGGTGCAGCTCGGGCTCGTGCTGCTCATCCTCACCCCGATGGCCCGCGTGGCGCTCTCGCTGGGCACGTTCCTCGTCCGGCGCGACCGCACGTACGTGGTGCTCACGACGATCGTGCTCGCCGTGCTGGTGTACGGGCTGTTCTGGGCCTAGGGCGCGCTCACCAGCCGGCGAGATGCCGGCGCACCTCGTCCGCGTCCTGCGCATCGGCCACCACCATCAACCGGTCGCCCGCTTCCAGCACGGTGTCCGGCGCCGGCACGACGAACGTGTCGCCGCGCGCGATCGCGATCACGTTCGTGTCGCCGGCACCCAGCCGTTCGCGCGCCGCGTCCACCGTGCCCCCCACGAACGCGCTGTCCGCCTTGAGTGTGCCGGCCAGCAGGCGCCGGTCGCCCGGTAGCTCCACCGGAATCCCCGACTTGATCAGGGCGAACAGGTCGAGGTCGCCGAGGTTGGAGAGATCGGGAAGCGTCGGACGCTGCAGGGCGCGCAGCGCCGCCTGCACCTGCTGCGCGCGGTGGGCCGGCGACTCGGAGCGGTTGGGGACCTGTGCCTCGTAGATGCTGTTGTACTTGAGCCGCGACGACAGCCGGCGCTGCACCAGGTAGCTGAGCATCACCGCGAGCGCCGCCGGGACGAGGAGCGTGTACCCGCCCGTCATCTCCGAGACCATGATCAGCGTGGCGATGGGCAGGTGCGCCGCGCCCGCGAACACCGCCGCCATGCCGACCACCACGAACGGCGCCGCCGGCATGTGCAGCACCGCGGCGAACGCGCCTCCGAGCATCGCCCCCACGAACAGGCTCGGCGCGAACACGCCGCCCGATCCGCCGCTCGCCACCGAGAAGCTCATCGCGAGGATCTTGGCGAACGCCAGCACGACGAGGGCGCTGAGCACGATGTGGCCGTTGATCGCTTCCTGCATCCACCCGTACCCGCCGCCCAGCACCTGCGGATACGCCAGGGCGATGAGCCCCGTGAATAGTCCGCCCAGCGTGGGACGCATGAACGGCGGCATCGGCAGCTTGTGGAACCAGTCGCGCAATCCGTAGAACACGGCCGGCAGGATCGTGCCGAGCACACCGGCCGCCAACCCGAGCGCCACGTACCAGCCGTACTCGAGCGGCGAGTGCAGCCGCGCGATCGGTCCCGGCATCCGGAACAGCGGCTCCCACCCTACGAACAATCCGTTCACGGCGTACGCGATGATCGAGGCGAGCATCGTGTACAGCAGCGCGTCGCGCTCGAACTCCATGTCGGAGTAGAGCACCTCGACGGCCATGATCGCCGTGCCGATCGGCGACCGGAAGATCGCCGAGAGGCCGGCCGCCATGCCGATGAGCAGCAGGAGCCGCCGGTCCTCGGTGTCGCGGTGGATGAGCGAGCCGTACCACGACCCCACGCCGGCGGTGATCAGGGCCACCGGCCCTTCGCGGCCGGCCGCGCCCCCCCCCCCCCTCGTGATCGCCGACGCGACGAGCTTCACCGGCGCCACGCGGCCGCGCAGGATCCCATCGTGCTGATGGAACGCGCGGATCACCGTGTCGGTGCCGTGCCCCTCGGCCTCCGGCGCGAGGTCCTGTACCATGAGCCCCACGATGAGCCCGCCCACCGTGGTCACCACCGGGATCAGCCAGAGCCCGTGCGCCCCGATGACCTGGGTGAGCGAACCCCCTTCGCTGGGCAGCGCCGGCGCATGGTACTGCGCGATGTACGTCATGAACAGCTTGTTGCAGAGCGACAGCAGCCACATGAAGAGCTGCGCGCCCAGCGCGCCCACGACGCCGAGGAACAGCGAATCGAGCAGCCGCTGCCGCTGGCGCCGCGCGTCGCGGGCCAGCGCGCCGGCCTGCGGATCGCGATCAGCGCTCACGTGCGGGCGGGTCCTGTCGGAGAGTGATGGGCATGGCGCTCAACAGTAATAACCCAGAACGCAAAGATTTTTCCAGTGTGCCCCGGATCACTAAACGAATCGCCTCGGGCGGCGTCCATCATCGCGGCAACCGCACGGCGTGTGCCGAACCGGCGAGCGTTCCGCCCGCCGCGGCGCCGCGCCACCGACGCGAGGAACCAGACCCATGGACCGCATTCGCCTCACCGCCGCCGCGTGCGCGCTGGCCGTTGGACTCGCCGCGTGCAGCGCCGGCCCCGACTCCGTGACGGGTACGCCCGCCTTCCAGTTGTCTTCGTACGATAGTCTGCAGGCCGCCGCGATCCCCGCCGGCCAGGCCGCCGTCGGCGACCTCGACGTGCTCGACGCCCTCGCGTCGTCGCTCAACTTCCAGCTCGCGCCGTCCAACGGCGCCGCGCTCGACGCGGCCCTCGGTGCCGCCTTCGACGCCGCGGGAAGCTGCACGCTGGATTCGGCGACGTTCGTCCACACGTGCACCGGCACGACGGCCAACGGCCTCGCGCTCACGCGCGCGGTCGAGTTCTTCGACTCGACCGGTGCGCCGATGCTGAACTTCAACGACTCGACCACCGCCTCGGCCAACCTCGTCGCGACCACGTCGGGCGTGCGCAGCACCGGGAGCGGCGCCGACACCGTGTCGCGCGTCCGCACCCTCACCGCGACCGGGCTCCTCGGCCACAACACGACCCGCACCTGGAACGGCACCGGCACCGGATCGAGCAGCGCCTACTGGGCCGACAGCGCGGCCACCCGCACCGCGCAGACCACGGAGAGCGCCACGTTCACCGACGTCGTCGTGAACCTGCCCCGCTCGAGCCACCCGTACCCGGCCTCGGGCACCGTCACCCGCGTCATCTCGGGCACCGGCACGGTGACCAGGAACGGCACGACCAAGACGCTGACCATCTCACGGACCGTGACGATCACCTTCAACGGGACCGAGTTCGTGCCGATGGTCGTGGGCAGCGACACCTACACCCTGGACCTGGCCACCGGCAAGGTGACGAAGTCGTAGAGGCAGGCGATCGTGAACGCCGGCCGCCCCTGGCGCGGCCGGCGGCGTTCGCGCACTTTCGTGCGCGAACTTCCCTCGAGTGTCCTCCGTGCGCCTCCATCCCCTGCCGTTTCTGGCGCTGCTTCTCGCGCCCAATCTCCCCGCCCAGCATGGCGGCGCACGCGATTCGCTGGCGGCGTTTCTCGGCCACGGCATCTCCCACCCGCTCGCGATCTGGCGCGCGCGCACCGTCGCCGACGTCCGATACGACCTGAGCCTCGACGTCACCGCGCCCGACTCGGCCGTCGGGCACGTGGCCGTCCGATTCCGGCGCACGGGCAACGACGACGCCATCCTCGACTGGCGCGGGCGACGCCTGACCCGGATCCTGTCGAACGGAAAGCCGCTGTCCGTGTCGGCGGCCAACGGCGCGCACATCCGCATTCCCGCGTCGCTGCTCGCGCCCGGCGAGAACCTCGTGGAGCTGTGGTTCGTATCGGACATCGCGCCGACCGGCGCGAGCATCATCCGGATCCACGACGCGACCGACGGCAGCACGTATCTGTACACCCTGCTCGTGCCGGCGGACGCCAACCAGCTCTTCCCGTGCTTCGACCAGCCCGATCTCAAGGCGCGCGTCACGCTGACGCTCGCCACGCCGGTGGGCTGGACCGCGGTCGCGAACGGGGCCCTGGCCCGCGCCGACACCAGTGGCGACAGGATCACGCGGCACTTCGACGAAACCCGGCCCCTTTCGACGTATCTGATCGCGTTCGCCGCCGGCCCGTGGCAGAAGTTCACGTCGGTCGAGAACGGGCGCGCGATCAGCCTGTACGTCAGGAAGTCGCGCGCCAAAGAGGTGGACGCCGACACGCTGCTCGCCCTCACGCACCGCGCGATCGGCTGGATGGAAGGGTATTTCGGCCGCCCGTATCCGTTCCAGAAGTTCGACTTCATGCTCGCGCCCGCGTTTCCGTTCGGCGGCATGGAGCACCCGGGCCTCGTGATGTTCAACGAGGACCGGTTCATTTTCCGTGAACGGCCCACGCTCCCGCGACGGCTCGGGCGCTTCTCGACCATCCTGCACGAGGTGGCCCATCAGTGGTTCGGGGATCTCGTCACCATGCGCTGGTTCGACGACCTCTGGCTCAAGGAGGGGTTCGCCACCTACATGGCCGCCAAGGCGCTCGCCGCCCTCGAGCCGTCGAGCGATGCGTGGAAGACGTTCTATCAATCCAACAAGCCGGCCGCCTACCGCGTGGACGAGACCACGGGCACCACGCCGCTCTGGCAGGAGCTCGGCAACCTGGACCAGGCCAAGAGCGCCTACGGCGCGATCGTCTACAACAAGGCGCCGGGCGTGCTCAAGCAGCTCAACTATCTCGTGGGGGAGAAGGCGTTCCAGGCGGGCGTCCGCCAGTTCCTGAACGAGCATGCGTACGGCAACGCGACGTGGCGCGATCTGCTGGGGGCGATCGGCCGCGCGGACGGGCGATCGCTCGACGCGTTCGGCAGGAACTTCATGCTGCGTCCCGGCATGCCGGAGGTCCAGCAGCGCCTGTCCGTGCGAAACGGCAAGATCGTCAAGCTCGAGCTCATCCAGCACCCGGCGCAGCCGCTCTCGGGTCCCGCGCCCTGGCCGATGCGCACCCAGGTCCTCCTCGCGTACGACGACACGAGCGGCCGGACGTGGCAGACCATTCCGGTCGAGCTCTCGACCGTCGTCACCGACGTCGCGGCGGCGCGCGGCAAGCCCGCTCCGGCGTTCGTGTTCGCGAACTATCAGGACTACGGCTACTTCCTCACGCTGCTCGACAGCACCAGCCTCCATTCGCTCGAGCATGGGGAACTCGGCCGCGTGCACGACGCATTCCTGCGCACGATGCTCTGGGGCGCGCTGTGGGACCAGGTGCGCGACGCGCGGCTCGCGCCGGACACGTTCGCGCAGCTCGCGCTCACGGAACTGCCGGGCGAGACCGACCCGCAGATCGTCCCGGTGGTGCTCCGCGACCTCGATCGCGCGTTGCGGGCGTACATCGCGCCGGCCCGGGCGCGGCCCCTCACCGCCGAGGCCGAGCAGGTGCTCTGGCGCGTCGCGGACGACGCGTCGAGACCGTACGGCATCCGCAAGCCATTCCTCGACGCGTTCATCGGCATCGCGTCCACCCCCGAGGGCATCGCGCGGCTCGAGGCCCTGCTCACCGCCGACTCCGCCGCCGGCGCGCGCGTCGGCGATCCCACGCGGTGGTCGGTGGTGAATCGGCTGCTCGTCCTCGACGCGCCCGGGGCCGAGCAGCCG
>JBJKPA010000378.1:0-8375 GCA_046706905.1 Gemmatimonadaceae bacterium | reverse complement strand
TGCGTGAGCTTCAACGACCACGTGGGCTCCACGAAGAGCTACCGCTACACGCGCGAGCACTATCAGGATCTGGCGCCGGTGGACTTCGTCCCGCTGCGCAAGGAGATCACGGCGCCCGCCGAAGCCGGCGCGGGCGACGCGATGTCGGTGGCGATGCACGACGGGAGCGTGGTGCGGTTCCGCAAGACGCCCGAGGATTACAATCCGCGCGACCGCGACATGGCGTACCGGCACCTGCGCGAGCACCAGCGGCGCGGCGAGATCCCGACCGGGCTCATCTACATCAACGAGCGCAGCCAGGACATGCACACGCTCAACAAGACCGTGGCGCGCCCGCTCGTGGACCTGCCGTTCAGGGAGCTGTGCCCCGGCAACGCGGCGCTCCAGACGTTGATGGAGGAGTACCGGTAGCCCGGACGCCGGGGACGTAAGCCAACCTTCATCGTCCCCGAATTTTCCGGGCTTTCCGGACCGTGTCCCCGCGCGTACGGTTCGGGCATGAACCGCCGTTTCGTTCCGGGGACCGGGCTTCGCCGGTTCGGTGGCCCGCTCGCGATCGCCCTGCTCCTCGCGGCCTCCGCGCGCGCTGTCGCCGCGCAGCGGGTGGTCGGCACCGTGCGCGACAGCGTGAGCCAGGCGCCGATCCCGGGCGCGGTGGTCACCCTGTCGGACGCCGGCGGGCATGCCCTGCGCCAGCTCCTGACCGACGCCGCCGGCCGGTTCAGCGCCGAGCTGCCGCCGGACGCGACGCGGCTGCGCGTGCTGCGCATCGGGTTCCGCCCCGTGGAGCGTGCCGTGCACGCCGGCCCCGGGCAGACGCTGACGCTCGACCTGCGGATGCCGGCCATCACGATCGTCCTGGCCGCGATGCGCAGCACCTCGGACAAGGTCTGCGGCAACCGGCACGCCGAGGGAAGCGCCGCGCTCGAGCTGTGGCAGCAGGCGCGCGCCGGCCTCCTGGCCACCATCGTGGCGCGCCGGAACGTGCCGGCCACCGTGCGCGACCTGCTCTACCGCCAGATCTACGCCGCCGACGGGCGCCGCCTGCTGCAGGTGCAGACGTCCGTCACCAGCGCCAGCTCGGCACGCCCGTTCGGCGCCGCGGCGAGCGCCGGCGATTTCGAACACACGGGATTCGTGGTGGACGACTCCGACGGCCGCACGTTCTACGCCCCCGATGCCGACGTGCTGCTCGACCCCCGGTTCGCCGCCTACCACTGCTTCTCGGTCACGCTCGACGCCCGGCGGCACCCCGACGAGGTGGGGCTGGCATTCGAGCCGGCGAAGAACGCTCCCGACAAGATCGTGGACGTGGCCGGCGCGCTCTGGCTGCGCGCCGGCACGCCGGAGCTGCGCAGCATGGAGTTTCACTACGTCCGCATCGAGGCCGAGGCGGCCGCGGCCCACGCCGGCGGATCCATCATCTTCACGACGATGCCCAACGGCATCGTGGTGCTCAGCCAATGGGAGCTGATTGCGCCCGTGCTCGAACGGCGGCGCGGCCTCCGGGGTGACTGGGGCGTGTGGGTCTACGATGTCAGGCAGGTCCAGCACATCGGCGGCATCCTGGCCGACGCGTCGTGGCCGGGCGGCGTGCACTGGCACGGGCCGGTGGCGACGCTCGTCGGACGCGTGGTGCGCGGCTCGGCGGGCGGCCCCGTGCGCCGGGCGCGCGTTTGGCTCGACCCGACGCTCGACACGTTGGCGACCGACGACTCCGGCCGGTTCACCTTCCCCGACCTCGTGCCCGGCCGGTACACGCTGCACGCCGACGAACCGGCGCTCGCCTTCTTCCACGTGGAGCCGTCCGTCCAGGCCGACGTTACGCTGGCGGCGGGCGTGGACTCCGCACCCCCGTTGTCGCTGCTCTCGTTCGACGATCTCGAGCGGCGGATCTGCGGCGGTGAGCCGGTGGACTCCGAGACCACCGTGATGTTGGGCACCCTGACCGAGGCCGGCGGCGAGCCGCGGCGCTCGGTGGATCTGCAGCTCACCTGGCCGGCGGGCGGCACGAGCGAGGGCGCGCGCACGCGCGTGTCGCGCGGCCGGTTCTACCTGTGCAACCTGCCGCGGCGCCGCCCGGTTTCCGTGCGCGCGCTGCGCGACACCACCGTGTGGCTCGACACCGTGGTCACGCTCCCCGACGCTCCCGTGACGTTGCTGACCTTCTCGCTGGCGGCGCGCGGCGCGGCCTCGGCCACCGGGGCGATCGTGGGGTTCGCCGGCGACTCGGACGGCGGCCCGCTCCCACGCGTGGAGATCACCGTGGGGCGCGACCTGAACGCCTATACCGATTCACTGGGCAACTTCGTGGTCCCGGCCGTGAAGGCGGGCACGACCCTGGTGCGGGCGCGGCGGCTCGGCCTCGCGCCGGTGGCGATGGCGACGATCGTCCCCGCCGATGGGGCGGCGAGCCTGTCGGTCACGCTGCACCCGGTGACCGTGCTGCCGAAGGTCGTCGCGAAGGCCCACGGCGCTGGCGCGACGCCCGACGGGCATGGCGTTCACGGCTTCGATCTGTTCTACCAGCGGCGCGCGTCGGGCCAGGGTGGCGAGTTCTTCACGCACGCCCAGATCGAACAGCGCCACCCGGCCAGACTCTCGGACCTGCTGGTGGGCAAGGCGGCGCGGCTGCCCCAGTGCCGGAACGCCGGAGCCGGCACGGGTCCCGTCTATCAGCTCTTCATCAACGACCTGCCCTACCAGACCCATGGGCAGGATCCCATCCAGGTGCTCGATGCGATTCCGCCGTGGGAGGTGGAGGGCATGGAGGTCTACACGTCGCCGGCGGAGCTGCCCGTGGAGGCGATGGGCAACGGGTGCGCGGCGATTTTCGTGTGGATGCGGACTACCGAAGCGGACAGCAGCGGGGGCGGCTTGCCCCGCTGACCTCAGGGCCTCAAGCGCACCGGCACCCCGTACCTTTCCAGAACGTCCAGCCCCCGCTGCAGCACGTACCGCACCGGGTTCTCCTCGTTCGCGTCGGGGGCGAAGACCCAGAAGGGCGCCTCATCGCCGTACGCCGGATAGAACCGCGCGTGCGCGTCCGCCTGCTCCAGCGGCACCCGGGCCAGCGGCATGTCGGCGGACATCGGCATGGCGACGAACAGCGCGACGTCGACGTACGGGCGGTACTGGAGATTGCGCGTCCCGTCGGTCATCGCCTCGCGCACCGCGCCGAGCACGATCGCGACGTCGTCCGTGTCGGTGATCGCGACGCGTTGGCCGAGCGCCTGGCCGGAAAAGATCGCGACCCGATACTTCGGGGGCGCCTGGGGCGCCGCCGCGACGGCGGCAGCTCCGAGCACGACCGCCAGCAGCGGGCCGGCCCATCGCCGCGCCCCGCCCCGCATCACGCCCCCCGCTTGGCGGGCGGCAGCCTGCGCCGCACGTCGGCGCTCAACGCTTCCATCGAACCCGCCACCTCTTCGGCTCCGGCCCGCGCCTCGAACAGGTCATTGGTGATCTGCAATGCCGCCAGGATCGCCGCGCGCTGCGCGTCCAGCACCTTGCCCGAGTGCATCACCTCGCGGATCGCCTCGTCCAGGTACTTGGCGATCGCCTTGGTCTGTTCCGCCGGCACGTCGCTGCGGATGGTGTACTCCTCGCCGAGGATCGACACCTTGACCGAACTCTTGGTCGGGCTCACCGATCCCCCCGCGTCTGGACCTGCTGCCTGAGGAAGTGCACGCGGTCGAGCATCACTTTCGACCGCTCCTTCGCCTTGTCCAGCCGGTCGCGCAGCCGCTCGTTCTCCGCCTCGAGCCGGGAGATGCGATCGGCCAGCTTGGGCTGCACCGGCCCGCCGCTCCCCGCCGACTCCAGCTCCTTGAGCCGCGCCTCGGCCAGCAGCGCGCGCCGGCGCATGGCGGCCAGCTCGTCTCCCAGGTTGCGGACCAGCGTCTCCAGCTCGCGGAACGCGGCGGCGTCAGGACGTTCGCGCTCGGACATGTAACTCCTGGTCGAGGACACTGAGGATCTTCGAGCGACGACCCTCGATTTCCTTGTCCCGTAGAGTGCGCTCCGGATGGCGGAAGGTCAATCGCCAGGCCAGGCTGCGCATCCCCTCGGGCACGCCCTTGCCGGTGTACTGGTCGAAGAGCTGGAGCCGCTCGAGCAGGTCACCGGCCGTGGCCCGGATGCTCGCCTCCACCTGCGCGGCGGTCACGTCGGCCGGGACCAGCAGCGCCAGATCGAAGTCCGCGGGGGGCGTGGTCGGCACCGGGCGGTACCGCGGCCAGTGGCGCGGCGCGGGCCCGGGCGCCGAGCCGTGGGCGTTCTGCCCCGCCGGCGCGACGTTCGCGTTGAACATTTCGGTGAGGTCGATCTCCACGCCGAAGGCGGGCGCCGCCCACACCGGCGCGTCGAGCGCCACGTGGCGCACGCCGCCCACGTCGCGGCCGCCGGCATGAACGCGCCAGAGCCAATCACCGTCGGCGCTCACGAGCGCGATCTCCACGCCCGGGTGCGCCGCGCGCGCGGCACGCTCGGCGATCGCCTTGGCGTCCCATTCGTCGTACCGCTCGCCCTTGGCCGAGGCGAAGTGCTCGGGGTGGCGGTCGCCCATCACCAGCACGCCCACACGGACGATCTCGCGCGGCATGGCCGAGCCGGTGGGATCGAACACCGAACCGATCTCGAACAGCCGGAGGTTGCCCTGCAGGTGCGCCAGGTTGGCCTCGGAGCGGCGGGCCAGCGTGTCGAGGATGTCGCGCCGCAGGTACGGCTCGTCCTCGGCCAGCGGGTTGGCCACGCGCACGTAGCGCGACGACCCGTCGCCCTTGGTGAACGGCATGGGGCGCGCCTCGAGCAGGCCGAGCGAAACCAGCGCCTCGCGCACGCGATCGGACTGCACCCAGATCGGATCGTCGGGCGGGTTGCCCGGGCGGAAGGGACGGATCTCGCTGGGGAACCAGTCGTAGCCGCGGAGCCGCGCGATCTCCTCGATCACGTCGATCTCGCGCTGGATGTCGGCGCGCCACGACGGCGCGACGACCTTCAACTCCCCCTCCCCCTCCTCGGCGTCCACCGTGAAGCCGATGGCCGTGAGGCGGGCGGCGGCGTCCGCGCTGGGCACGCGGGCGCCCAGCACCTTGGTGACGCGCGCCGAGCGCACCGTGAGCGCGCGCGGCACCGGCACCGTGTCGAGCACGTCCACCGGCGGGCCGGCTACCTTGCCGCCGGCGAGGGTCAGGATGAGCTGCGCGAGTCGCGCCAGCGCCATGGGCGGAAGCGCGAAGTCCACCCCACGCTCGAACCGGTAGCTGGCGTCCGTGCTGAGTCCCAGTCGCATGCGCGCGCGCCGCGTGCGGGCCGGGTCGAACACCGCCACTTCCAGGAACAGGTCGGTCGTGGCGTCGGTGACCTCGCTGTCGCGCCCGCCCATCACGCCGGCCACGGCGTGCGCCCTGCTGGCGTCGGCGATGACCGTGACGGTCTCGTCGAGCACGCGCTCCACGCCGTCCAGGGTGACGATCTTCTCGCCCTTCTTCGCGGCGCGCACCTGGACCGTGCCGCCGTCGAGCTTCGCGAGGTCGAAGGCGTGGGTGGGCTGCCCGATCTCGTGCAGGATGTAGTTGCTGGCGTCCACGACGTTGTTGATCGAGCGGCTGCCCACGCTCTCCAGCCGCTTCACCAGCCACTCGGGGCTCGGCCCGATCTTCACGCCCTTGATGACCAATCCCATATAGCGCGGCGCCAACGCGTGGTCCACGCGGACCGTGACGCCGGCGGTCGTGCCCTCGGCGCGCACGCTGGGTGGCTGCTCCCACACCGGCTCCTCGCCGGGCAGCTCGGGGAGCGCCAGCGCCTTGCCCGTCGCGGCGCCGACCTCGCGCGCGATGCCCAGGTGCGAGAGCAGGTCCGGCCGGTTCGGCGTCACGTCGATCACGAGTTGCGTGTCGGAGAGCGGGAGCGCCTGCAGCAGCGGCGTGCCCGGGGGCACGTCCACGTCCAGCTCCATGATCCCCTCGTGGTCCTCGCCCAGCTTCAGCTCGCGGGCCGAGCAGAGCATGCCGTTGGAGATCTGCCCGCGAATCTTGCGCTTCTCGAGCGTGATCCCGGTGGGGATCGTCACGCCGACGTGGGCGAAGGGATAGAGCTTGCCCGCGGTGACGTTGGCCGCGCCGCACACGACGTCCAGCAGCTCGCCGCTCCCATCGTCCACCTTGGTGACGTGCAGGTGGTCGGAATCGGGGTGCGGCCCCTCCTCCACGACGCGGGCGACGACGATCGGCGCCAGGTCGGCGCGCAGGTGCACGAGGTCGTCCACCGTCGCGGCGTGCGTGGTGATCAGATCGCGCAGCTGCGCCGCGGTCTCATCGAACGGGACGAACGCCCGGAGCCACTCGTACGAGACGTTCATTCGGCGATCTGCTCCAGGAAGCGGACGTCGGAATCGTAGAACACGCGGATGTCGTCCACGCCGTAGCGCTGCATGGCGATGCGGGCCGGACCCATGCCGAACGCCCAGCCGGTGTACTGCTCGCTGTCCACGCCGGCGGCCTCGAGCACCGCGGGGTGGACCATGCCCGAGCCCAGGATCTCCATCCACCCCGTGCCCTTGCACGCCGGGCAGCCGGCGCCGTGGCAGAGGCGGCATTCGATGTCCATCTCGGCCGACGGCTCGGTGAACGGGAAGTAGCTGGGGCGGAAGCGGGCCCGCGTCGTGCCGAAGAAACGCTGGGCGAAGTGGGTCAGCGTGGCCTTGAGGTCCACGAAGCTGATCCCCTCGTCCACGCACAGCCCCTCGATCTGGGCGAACATCGGCGCGTGCGACGCATCGAAGAAGTCTCGGCGGTAGCAGTTCCCGGGTGCGAGGATCCGAATGGGCGGCTCGTAGCGCTGCAGCGTGCGCACCTGCACCGGGGAGGTGTGGGTGCGGAGCAGCACGTCGTCCCGCACGTACAGCGTGTCGTGCAGGTCCATGGCCGGGTGGTTGGCCGGGAAGTTGAGCGCGCCGAAGTTGTACCACTCGGTCTCGACCTCGGGGCCGAGCGCGATGGTGAACCCCAGCTCGCGAAAGATCGCGGCGAACTCCTCGATGACGAGCGTCACCGGATGCTTGGCGCCCGTCCACCGCGGGCGGGCCGGCATCGTGAGGTCGGCCGGGGGCGTGTACGCGCCCGTGGCGCGCCCCAGCTCGGCCCGCCGCTCTTCGAGGGCGCTCTCGAGCTGCCGCTTGACCGTATTGAACAGCTTGCCGGCCTCGGGCTTCGCCTCTTTGGCGATGGCGCCGAGGGCGCGCTGGAACTCGAGGATGCGGCCGCGGCGGTCGCCCAGAAAAGCGACGCGGGCCTCTTCGAGGGCGTCGAGGTCGGAGGCGTCGCCGATGGCGGCGAGGCCCTGGGCAGCCATCTCGGAGATCTGGCCGCGGTAGTCGTCGAGCGACGGGTGGTCGGGGAGCGTCATGCGGGAACGGAGTTGGTCCAAAGCAAATCGGCGGCAGCGCGCACCGAGGCCGCGCTGCCGCCGAGGAGTCGCAGGTGGAAACTTACGCTGCGTTCAACGCGGAGCGGGCCTTGTCGGCGAGCGCCGCAAAGGCCGCGGGGTCGTGCACGGCGAGATCGGCGAGGATCTTCCGGTTGACCTCGATGCCGGCCTTCTTGAGGCCGTTGATGAACGTGGCGTACGTCAGCTCGTGCTGGTGGGCACCGGCGTTGATGCGGGTGATCCACAGCCGGCGGAAGTCGCGCTTCTTGTTCTTGCGATCGCGGTACGCGTACTTCCAGCCGCGCTCGACGTTCTCCTTGGCGGCTTTCCACAGCTTGCTGCGGGCCCCGAAGCCGCCCTTGGCGGCCTTGAGGATCTGCTTCTTGCGCTTGAGGCGCGGGACGTTGGATACGGCGCGAGGCATCGGTCTCTCTCCTTACGCCTGCAGCAGGCGCTTGATGTTCTTCACCTCGCCGTTCGTGGCGATGAGCCCCGACTGGCGGAGGCGGCGCTTCCGCTTGGACGTCTTCTTGGTGAGGATGTGGCTCTTGTGCGCCTTGTTGCGCTTCACCTTCCCGCTTCCGGTGACGGCGAACCGCTTCGCGGCGCCCCGGTGCGTCTTCATCTTCGGCATGGCCTGCTCGCTTATTTCGGCGTGAGTATCATGGTCATCGACTTCCCTTCCAACCGCCCCGCGCTCTCGATCTTTCCGACGTCGGCGAGGGAGGTGGCGACGCGCTCGAGCACGGCCTGACCGAGCTCGGGGTGCGTTACCTGGCGACCGCGGAACATCATGGTCACCTTCACTTTGTTCTTCTCTTCCAGGAACCGGCGCGCGTGCCGCGTCTTGGTATCGAAGTCGTGATCGTCGATCCCGGGTCGGTACTTGACCTCCTTGAGCTCGATCACGTGCTGCTTCTTCTTCGCCACCCGGGCCTGCTTGG
>JBJKPA010000377.1:0-3860 GCA_046706905.1 Gemmatimonadaceae bacterium | reverse complement strand
AGCCAGGGCTCGTCGAGCAGGGCCAGCGGCACCCGGGTCGTCTTCCCGGCGCCCGGCGGCGCCTCGAGCACGGCGCCGGCGTGCGCGGCCAGCGCCATGCGCAGCGCGGGGAGGGCCGTCGAGACGGGAAGGGAATTCGCGGGCTGGTCTTTTATTTGCGTGTACCGGGCGAAATGTTTAGGGCGCCGACCATCCCAACCGACGACTTCCGTCGCTGACGCCCCGTGACCTACCGACTCTACTATAACGATGCCTACCTGACCGACTTCGACGCCATGATCGTCGAGATCGCCGACGACGGGCGCCGAGTCTATCTCGACCGCACGGCGTTCTATCCGACGTCGGGCGGCCAGCCGTTCGACACCGGCGCGCTCGGCGGGCGGCGCGTGGTGGACGTGGTGGACGAGGAGACGCGCATCGCACACCTGCTCGATGCACCGCTCGACGTGAAGGCGGGGCGCATTCCGGCGCACGTGGATTGGCCGCGCCGCTTCGACCACATGCAGCAGCACACCGGACAGCATCTCCTCTCGGCCGTGCTGGAGGACCTCTTCGGCTGGAAGACGGTGAGCGTCCACTTCGGCGACCTGGTCTCGACGCTCGACGTGGACGCCCCGGCGGTTCCCCACGAACGCCTCGTCGCCGCCGAGGACCGCGCCAACCTGCTCGTCGCCGAGAACCGCCCGGTGACGGTGGCGTTCGAGAACGCCGAGACGGCGCAGGGTCTGCGCAAGGCGACGGGGCGAAAGGGCGAGATCAGAATTGTGAGCATCACCGACGTGGACCGGAGCGCCTGCGGCGGCACGCACGTCAAGGAGACGGGGGAGATCGGCGCCCTGCTCGTGCGGCGCACGGAGAAGGTGAAGCAGGGAACGCGGATCGAATTCGTGTGCGGGCTTCGGGCCGTGAGCCGGGCGCGCGCCGACTACGACGCGCTGTCGGCGATCGCCCAGGCAGTGACGAGCTCGGTGGACGATGCGGCGGGCGTCGTGCAGGCCCGGCTTTCGGCCGGACAGGAGGCGGAGTCGGCGCGGCGGAAGCTGGCCCGCGAGTTGGACGCGTACCACGCGCGGGAGCGGGTGGCGGCGGCCGAGCCCGATGCACACGGTGTGCGCCGGGTGATCGAGCGGCTGCGGGACGGCACGCTGGACGACCTGCGCGGGCTGGCGCACGCGGTGTGCGCCCAGCCGCACTCGGCGTTCGTCGGCGTGATCGCGTCGGCGGGGGGCGTGCTCGTGGGGACCTCCGAAGACTCGGGGTACGCGGCGGGGGCCGTGCTCAAGGCGGCGGTGGAAGCGGCGGGCGGGCGGGGCGGGGGATCGCCGCGCATGGCGCAGGGCGCGGTTCCCCCGGACCGGATCGAATCGGTAGTGGACGCGGTCCAGGCGGCGTGGGACGGCGTGACAACCAGCGAATAGAGGAGCTTCGAGTGACGATCACGACACGGAGTCTCGGCGGTGCGGCGGCGTTGGTGGCGGCCCTCCTCATCCTTCCGGCCCCCGCGCGGGCGCAGCGGGCCGGCTACGACTCGACGCTCTGGTCGGGGATGCGCTATCGGCTGATCGGGCCGTTCCGCGGCGGGCGCGTGACGACGGTGACCGGCGTGCCCTCGGAGCCGCGCACCTTCTATATGGGATCCACGGGCGGCGGCGTGTGGAAGACCACGGACGCCGGCGCGAGCTGGCACAACGTGTCCGACGGCTACTTCGCGGTGGCGTCGATGGGCGCGGTCGAGGTGTCGCTGTCCGATCCGAACGTCGTGTACGCGGGCACCGGCTCGTCGAAGATCCGGAGCAACGTCTCGATCGGGCGGGGGGTGTACAAGTCCACCGACGCCGGCAAGACGTGGTCGTTCGTGGGGCTGCGCGACGTGGGGCAGATCTCCGCGATCCGCGTGAACCCGACCAATCCGGACATCGTGTACGTGGCGGCGCTGGGCGATCCGTTCGTGCCGAACGTGGACCGCGGGGTGTACAAGTCCACCGACGGCGGACGGAGCTGGAAGAAGATCCTCTACGTATCGGACAGCACGGGGGCGGCGGATCTGGAGCTGCAGCCCGGGCATCCCGAGGTGGTGTTCGCCACGATGTGGCACGGGCAGCGGAAGCCGTGGACGATCATCAGCGGCGCCTACGAGGGCGGCATCTACAAGAGCACCGACGGTGGCGACACCTGGGTGAAGCTCGCCGGCGGCCTGCCGAACCAGCTCTTCGGGCGGAGCAACGTGGCGATCTCCAACGCGGCGCCCGACCGGATCTACGCGTTGATCGAGGCCAAGCCGGGCGGCGGGCTCTGGCGCTCCGACGACGCCGGCGCCACGTGGTCGCTGGTCAACGGCGATCAGCAGCTGTGGACGCGTCCCTTCTATTACAACACGCTGGGCGTGGACCCGAACAACGCCGACATCGTGTACGTGGGCGACGAGAACTGGTTCAAGAGCACCGATGGCGGGAAGACCTTCCGCGTCGAGCGCACGCCCCACGGCGACAACCACGACGTGTGGATCAATCCGACCAACTCCGACTACATGATCCAGTCCAACGACGGCGGGGCGAACGTCTCGACCGACGGCGGCCGGACGTGGAGCACGCAGCTCAACCAGCCCACCGCCGAGATCTACCAGGTGGCGGTGGACAGCCAGTATCCGTACCGCGTGTACGGCGCGCAGCAGGATGACAATACGCTCATAGTGCCCAGCCTGCCGCTGGGCAACGGGCAGGACTGGCGCAGCGGGCCGGGATGCGAGACGGGGCCGATCATTCCCAACACGGCCAGCCCCGACACCGTGTACGGCGGGTGCAAGGGGCAGTTCAGCCGGCTCAACCTGCGGACCGCCAACGAGCAGCAGTACTGGGTGGGGGGGCAGTCGCTCTACGGGAACGGCGGGGCGACGCTGATCTACCGCTTCCAGCGCGTGTCGCCGATGGAGGTCTCGCCGTTCGACCCCAACACCGTGTACTACGGCTCGCAGTACGTGCACCGCTCGCGCGACGAGGGCGCCGACTGGGAGACGATCAGCCCCGATCTCACCTGGGATCCGCCGGGCGTGCCGCAGGAGGCGAGCGGCGAGCCGATCACGCGCGACGCGACGGGCGAGGAGATCTACAGCACGCTGTACGCGATCCGGGAATCGCCGGTGCAGCGCGGCGTGATCTGGACCGGTTCCAACGACGGCATCGTGGCCGTGACCCGCGACGACGGCAAGACGTGGACGCGGGTGACGCCGCCGGGGCTCAAGCCCGGCGGACGCGTGCAGAACATCGATCCCGACCCGCACCACGCGGGCGGCGCCTATGTCGCCATCTACCGCTACCTGCTGGGCGACTTCGCGCCGTACCTCTACCACACCACCGATTTCGGCAAGCACTGGGCGCTGCTCACCGACGGCAAGAACGGGATTCCCGGCGATTCGCCGACGCGCGTCGTGCGCGTTGATCCCGACCGCGCCGGACTGCTCTACGCCGGCACGGAGTTCGGGATGTACATCTCGTTCGACGATGGCGCCCACTGGCAGTCGTTCCAGATGAATCTGCCCATCACGCCGGTCACCGACATCAAGGTGGCGCACAACTCGCTGGTCATCTCGACGCAGGGGCGGTCGTTCTGGGTATTGGACAACCTGTCGCCGCTGCACCAGCTCAGCGCCCGGGTGGCGTCGTCGGCGGCCTATCTGTTCAGGCCCGAGCGGGCGATCCGCCATGGGGCCCGCGGACCGTTCAGCTACGGTGAGCGTGGGGCCGGGCCGGTGTACCCGGCGCCGGGCGCGCAGATCGACTACTACATCGGCACCGAGCCGGGCGCCGACATCACGCTCGACATCCTCGACGCATCGGGGAAGGTGATCCGGGCGTTCACGAGCG
>JBJKPA010000376.1:0-3379 GCA_046706905.1 Gemmatimonadaceae bacterium | reverse complement strand
TTGAGCTCGTACTCGCGCTCGAGCTGCGGCGCGATGTACCAGGTGCGCCCCATGCCGCGCGGGTCTAACTCGCGGACTATGGCGTAGTCGAGCGCGCGGAGCGTCGCGCGCGGCCGCGCGATCCCGGCGCCCCACCCCATGGGGTCGTGGAGATCGAGGCCGAAGACCGGCGTCACGACGATGCGCTGCGCGGCCAGATTGGCCAGCGGCCGGAGGGTCGGTTGCTCGGGAACCGGGGAGGCCGGCGGCTGCTGGGCGTGGGAGGCCGGAGTGGCGCAGGCCACGACGAGGAGAACGCCGGCCAGGGTCAGGAAGCGGGGCACGGGGGGAATCTAACGCAAGCAGCGCCGGCAAGAACAGCGCCGACAAACCCGGCGCCGGCAAACACGGCGCCGACAAGCACTGCGCCAACAGATACGGCGCTGGAAAGGGTACGGCCTTCGGCCCCGTCACCTGCGGACGGCGGGGCGAAGCCCCGCCGGTCATGCGCCGTTTGCCGTGATCAGTTCCCAGCGCTCGTTTTGCCGGCGCTGTCCTTGCTTGCGCAGTTCTTGCCGGCGCGGTTCTTGTCGGCGCTGGGTTTGCCGGCGCCGTTTGTACGTCCGGTTGACCCCGCTGTCTCGCGTCGTCAATTTCGCCTGTCCTCTCCCCACCCCATGTCCAAAATCCTGCGTGCCGTCGTCTGGATCGCGATCGCGGCGCTCGGGGCCGGCTCCCTCGCCTGGCTGGCCCTCTCCCGCGGCGAATCGATCAACGCCGCCTGGCTGCTCACCGCCGCCGTCTGCACCTACCTCGTCGCGTTCCGCTTCTATTCCAAGTTCATCGCCTCGCGGGTCTTCGCGCTCGACGCCACGCGCAAGACCCCCGCCGAGCGGCTGAACGACGGCCGCGATTACGTGCCGACCAACAAGTGGATCGTCTTCGGCCACCACTTCGCCGCCATCGCCGGCCCGGGACCGCTCGTCGGCCCGACGCTGGCCGCGCAGTTCGGCTACCTGCCCAGCGCGATCTGGATCATCGTCGGCGTCGTCCTCGGGGGCGCGGTGCAGGACTTCGTGATCCTCTGCTCCTCGGTGCGCCGCAACGGGAAGACGCTCGGCCAGATGGCCAAGGAGGAGATCGGTCCGGTCGCCGGCTACACGGCGCTCGTCGCCGTGCTCGGGATCATGATCGTGCTCATCGCCGTGCTCGGTCTGGTCGTGGTGAACGCGCTCAAGGCCAGCCCGTGGGGCACCGTCACGATCGGGCTCACGATCCCGATCGCGATCTTCATGGGGATCTACCTGCGCTGGATCCGCCCCGGCCGCGTGCTCGAGGCCAGCGCGATCGGCATCGCCCTGCTCGTCGTGGCGCTGTACGCCGGCCGCTGGGTGGCCGCCGATCCGTCGCTCGCCGCGGTGTTCACGCTGAGCGGCACCACGCTCGCCGCGATCGTGATGATCTACGGGTTCGCCGCGTCGGTGCTCCCGGTGTGGCTGCTCCTCGCGCCGCGCGACTACCTCTCGGCGTTCGTGAAGATCGGCGTCGTGCTCACGCTGGCCGTGGGCATCCTGATCGTGCTGCCGCCGCTGCACATGCCGGCCCTCACGCAGTTCACCAACGGCACCGGCCCGATCTTCGCCGGCAAGGTGTTCCCGTTCGCGTTCATCACCATCGCCTGCGGCGCGATCTCCGGGTTTCACGCGCTCATCGCTTCGGGGACCACGCCCAAGCTGCTGGAGCGCGAGCCCGACGCGCGGTTCATCGGCTACGGCGGGATGATCATGGAGTCGTTCGTGGCCATCATGGCGCTGATCGCCGCCTGCGCGCTCACCCCGGGCGTCTTCTTCGCGATCAACGCGCCGGCCAGCGCCCTCGGCACCACCGTGCAGAGCGCCTCGGCGGCCGTCGCGCACTGGGGGTTCAGCGTGTCGCCCGCCGAGCTGACCAGGCTGGCCCACGACGTGGGCGAGACGACGCTGCTCTCGCGCACCGGCGGCGCGCCCAGCCTCGCCGTGGGCATGGCGCAGCTGTTCGCCGGCGCGCTGACCGCGGGCGGCGCGATGGCGCTCTGGTACCACTTCGCGATCATGTTCGAGGCGCTGTTCATCCTCACCACGCTCGACGCCGGCACGCGCGTGGGGCGGTTCATGCTGCAGGACCTCGGCCGGCACGTGTGGGAGCCGTTCGGCCGCGTGTCCTGGTATCCGGCGGTGCTGCTGTCGAGCGCGCTCTTCGTCGCGATGTGGGGGCACTTCCTGTACCAGGGGGTCGTGGACCCGCTGGGCGGGATCAATTCGCTCTGGCCACTGTTCGGCATCTCGAACCAGCTGCTGGCCGCCGTCGCGCTGTGCGTCGGCACGACGGTGATCATCAAGATGGGCAAGGCGCGCTACGCGTGGGTCACCGTGCTCCCGCTCATCTGGCTCGTGATCGTGACGATGACCGCCGGGTGGCAGAAGATGTTCTCCCCCGATCCGCACCTGGGGTTCATCGCCCACGCCCATGCCCTGGGCGCGGCGCTCGACGCGGGGACGCTGCCCACGGGCGTGGCCAGCATCACCGCCGGGCACCGGATGATGTTCAACGACTATCTCGATGCCGCCGTGGCGGCGTTCTTCATGGTGTCGGTGGTGGTGATTCTCGCCGACTCGCTCCGAAGCTGGTACGGCGTCGTCTCCGGCCGCCTGCCGGCGGTGTCATCGGAAGTTCCGTATGAGGCGGTCAACGGTTGACAGTTCCCTGCTGACCGTCGACCGTAGTCTGTGGTCGTGAGTTCGCCGTTTCGTCCTTCTCGCTTCTTCCCGACGTCCCATGCGCCTCTCCCCCCTGCTCTCCATCGCCGCCCTGACCGCGGGGCTCGCGGTTCCCACGGTTTCCGCCCAGCAGCCGGCGAAATTCGATTTCACGATCAAGAACATCATGCGCGGCCCCGAACTCTACGGCCGCGAGCCGAGCCAGATCCGGTGGACCGCCGACGGCCGGTGGATCTACTTCATGTGGAACGAGCCCGGCACCGACTGGCGCGCGCCCATGGAGCCCTTCCGCGTGCGCGCCGAGCCCGGCGCGAAGCCCGAGCGGATCACCCGCGCCGCCGCCGATTCGATGGCCCTCGCGCTGGCCCAGGGACAGCGCTCGCCCGACGGCACCCGCGAGTTGATCTCCTCGGGCGGCGACCTCTACGAGCGCACCGTCGCCACCGGCGCCGTCCGCCGCCTCACGCAGACCACCGACGTCGAATCCGACGCCGGGTACAGCGCCGACGGCCGCACCGCCTATTTCGTGCGGAACGACAACGTCTACGCGCTCGACCTCGACGACGGATTCCTCCATCAGCTCACCGACATCCGCCCGGCCGGCGGTCCGCCGGCCGGCGCCGCGTTCGGACGCGGCCGCGGGG
>JBJKPA010000375.1:0-5134 GCA_046706905.1 Gemmatimonadaceae bacterium | reverse complement strand
CCTTCCGGGCCAGCCCCTCGAAGTAGGCCGCCGGGTCCGGCAGGTCCGCCCAGTCGTTCTGCGTCGCGAACAGGAGCTGGTGCATCGGCCAGAACTTCCCCTGCACCGACGCGCACATCCCCGCCTCCGCCGCCTGCACCGAGTGCTGGTGGATGGGCAGGGGATCGTTCAGGAACGCGAACCGGATCTTGCCCGTGGCCACGTACTCCTTGACGATCTTCGCGTAGCTCTCGTCGTGCCATTCCTTGCAGAACGGGCACTGGAAGTCGCTCGCCTCGATCATCCAGACCTTGGCCGACGGCGAGCCCTGGATCCGCCCGGCATCCGCCAGGCGCAGCTCCGCCGAGTCGGGCGGCGTGGCCGCACCCTGCGCGTGCGCGGCCGCTCCCGGATGCGCGGCCAGCGCCACGGCCGCGAGGAGTGGCACACCGACGAGCGCGCTGAGTCGAGAACGTGACATGATGCTGCGGGTGGGAGTGACGTGGCGAAACCCCGGCGGGCGCGCCGACGTACTAACCTAACGCGGGCCGGCAGCGGAGGAAGGATCGCCGGCTGGCCCCGCCGCCTGCGGGCCGCTAGACTCGATCGGAGTCGCGCCCCCCAATTCTCACGAACTTCGGTGGCCGTGCTCTCACTCGTCGTTGGACTCATCGCCGTCTTCCAGGGCGGCGCGCTCCAGATCCCCGCGCCCGTCGGGCTCGTCGACGACTTCGCCCATGTCATTCCGGCGCAGACGGCGAGTGCCCTCAACACCCTCGCCCAGGCGGTGCGGACGCACTCGCCCGGCGAGATGGCGATCGTCACCCTCCCCGACCTCAAGAACCGCACGCCCAGCGAGGTCGCGCTCCAGATCGGCCGCGACTGGAAGGTCGGCAAATTCGGACAGCCCGGCGATCCCAACCGCAACGCCGGCGTCGTCATCCTCATCGTGCCCAAGGAGACCAATTCCTCGGGGCACGGCGAATGCCACATCGAGGTCGGGCGCGGCGCCGAAGGCTACATCACGGATTCCGACGCCGGCGACATCTGCCGCGAGGCCGTGGCGCGCTACTTCCGCAGCGGCGACTACGGCGACGGCACGGCGCTGGTCGCCATGCGCGTCGCCCAGAAATTCGCCGCCAACTACGGCTTCTCGCTGGACTCGGCGATCACCAACACGCTCCCCGCGAACCAGCCGCAGCCCCAGTCGGGCGGATCCGGCGGCGGCATCCCGCCGTTCTTCTTCCTCATCGTGCTCTTCATCATCCTCAGCCTCCTCGGCGGCAACCGCCGCGGGTGCCTGCCGCTCTTCTTCCTCTGGGGCATGGGCGGCGGTGGTCGCGGCGGATGGGGCGGGGGAGGCTTCGGAGGCGGCGGCTTCGGGGGCGGCGGAGGATTCGGCGGCTTCGGCGGTGGCGGCGGGTTCAGTGGTGGTGGTGGCGGCGCTTCCTGGTAACGACGACATGGCGAAACTCACTCTCGATCAATTGGTGATCCAGCTCCGCGACGCGTTCGGCGACGCCCTGCGCACCGTGGTGCTCTACGGATCGGCGGCCGCGGGGGAGCACATCCCCAACCGCTCCGACTACAACGTGCTCGTCATCGTCGAGCGCCTCGACGTGGCCGAGCTGCGCAAACTCTCGGCCACCGCGCGCGCCTGGCGCGACGCCGGCAATCCGCCCCCGCTCATCTTCACCACCGACGAGTGGCGCGAGGCGAGCGACGTGTTCCCGATGGAATACGCCGACATGCTCGAGCGTCACCGCGTGCTGCACGGCGAGTCCCCCTTCGACGGCATCCGGGTGAGCCGCGCCGACCTCCGCCTGCAGCTCGAGCACCAGGCCCGCGGCAAGCTGCTCGCCCTGCGCCAGGGCACCCTCGCTGCCGGCAACAACGACAAGGCCGAGCTCACCCTGCTCGCCTCGAGCCTCAGCACGATCATGGTCCTCTTCCGCGCCGTCGAGCGGCTGCGCGGGCTCACCCCGTCGCGCGACAACGTCGAGCTGAGCCGCTCGGTGGCCGCCGCGGCCGGCGTGGACGCCGAGCCGTTCCTGCGCGTGGTGCGCCACGTGCGCACCGAGGCCAAGCTCGCCCCCGCCGACGCGCCCGCCGTGCTCGACGCCTACATGCATGGGCTCGAAGGGGTTATCCGCTATCTCGACGGCTTCGCCGCCGAGGGGTAGCGCCCGGAACCGGGCGCCGTCACTGTTCGTAGGGAGAGGGGTGGCCGGGCCCCGGTCCGGCCGCCCCGATTCACCACCGTCACGAGGTCAGCTTCCATGAAGAAACGTTCCTGGCTCGTCGTCGCGCTCGCCCTCACCGCCTCGGGCTGCGGCTACAACCGCATCCAGACCCTCGATGAGCAGGCGGCCTCCGCGCAGAGTCAGATCGAAGTCCAGCTCCAGCGGCGCGCCGACCTGATCCCCAACCTCGTCGCGACCGTGAAGGGCTACGCGCAGCACGAGGAGCAGATCTTCACCGCCGTCGCCGACGCCCGCTCCCGGCTGCTCAACGCCGTGCAGAGCAAGGATCCCGAGCAGATGGCCAACGCCGACCAGCGCATGACCGGCGCCCTGGGCCGCCTCCTCGCGATCTCGGAGGCCTATCCGAACCTCAAGGCCGACGAGAACTTCCTGCGCCTGCAGGACGAGCTCACCGGCACCGAGAACCGGGTGGCCGTGGCGCGCCAGGACTACAACGACGCGGTGCGGAACTACAACGCCTACATCCGGCAGTTCCCGGCCGTGCTGACCGCCAAGCTCACCCACGCCAAACCGCGGAAGTACTTCCAGGCCACGGAGCAGGCGCAGACCACCGTGCCCAAGGTGGACTTCTCGAAGCCCGACTCGAAGTAGGAGTGCCCCGAACCCGTAACACCGGCTGTGATTCGGGGTAACGAGAGCGGGAGGCTTCGACGTATCGAAGCCTCCCGCTTTCCTCACCTCCGGAGCCCTCATGAAATCCTTGCACGTCGTGTGGTCCGGCGCGGCATTGGCCGCCGCCCTGCTCGTGTCGCCCGGCGCGCTCCGCGCGCAGGAGGAGGCCGCGTCGCCCATCCACGCCGGTGCCAGCGCCGGCCTCAACGTGCCGCTCAGCGACCTGAGCAACGCCGTGCAGACCGGCTACATCATGAACCTGTTCGCGCAGGGCACCCCGCAGGGGTGGCCCGTCGCCCTCCGCGGCGAGCTGTCGTACAGCGGATTCAGCGGCAAGCGCGGCCAGGTGAACCAGAACATCACGACGATCATGATGAACGCCGTGCTGCCCCTGGTCCCCGGCGGCGGCGCCGCGCCGTACTTCATCGGCGGCCTCGGCCTCTACCACGTGAGCAGCTACTTCGGCTACCAGACCGAGAACGACCTCGGGCTCAACTTCGGCGGCGGCTACCAGTGGAACCTGGGCGACATGCGCTACTTCGTGGAGCTGCGCTACTACTACGTGTCCCACACCGGGGCGTCGCGCCAGTTCCTGCCCCTCACCTTCGGCGTCACGTTCTGACGTCGGCGGCCGGCTTGGGGAAGAGCGGGGCGCCCTTGCGCACCCGCCACCCGCCGGCGTCGAGCGCGTCGAAATCGGCGAACCGCTGGTCGGCCACCGCCCCCGGGCCGCCCAGCTGCTCCCACGCCTCCTGCGCCTTGCCCGGCATGAACGGCGAGAGCGCCACGCACTGACGCGCCAGCTGCCGCATCAGCGTGCCGAGCGTGGCGTCGAGCGCGGCGGCCTGCGCGGGATCCTTGGCCAGCTTCCACGGCGCCTGCCGGTCCACGTACTCGTTGCCCCGCGCCACGGTGAGCCACACCGCGCGCAGCGCCTCGTGCAGCAGGTACCCGCGCGAGCCGTCCATCGCCGCGTGGTACGCCGCGTAGTCCGCCGCGTCGGCCTCGTCCACCACGCCCCGCGGGGCGGCCGGCACCACGCCGCTCCGGTACCGCTCCACCATCGAGATCGTGCGGCTCGCCAGGTTGCCCCACGCGTTGGCCAGGTCGGCGTTGTAGCGGTCCTCGAACCGCTCCCACGAGAAGCTCCCGTCGCCGTCGAACGGCACCTCACGCGTCAGGAAATAGCGGAAGGCGTCCGGCCCATAGCGGTCGATGGCCTCTCCCAGCTCGAGCTTCACGCCGGCCGACTTGCTGAACCGCTCGCCCCCCAGCGACACGAACCCGTGCGCCCACACCGCTTCGGGGAGCGCCAGCCCCGCCGCCTCGAGCATCGCCGGCCAGATCACGCAGTGCAGCCGCGTGATGTCCTTGCCGATCACGTGGAGCTGGGCCGGCCACCAGTCGGTGTACGACGGGGCCGGATACCCGGTCGCGGTCAGATAGTTGGGCAGCGCGTCGAACCACACCCAGGTGCCCTGCTCGTCGCCCTCGCTGGTCGGGAGCGGGAACGGGATCGCCCACGCCAGCCGCGACCGCGTGATCGAGATGTCCTCCAGCCCCTGGTCGAGCAGCGACAGGATCTCGTTGCGGCGCGTCTCCGGGCGCAGGAACTCCGGATGGTCGGCGAACAGCTTCTTTAGAAACTCCGCATACCGCGTGAGGCGGAAGAACCAGTTGTGCTCCTGCGTCCACTGCAGCTCGCGCGTCGGATGGATCACGCACTTTCCGTCCACGATCTCGTCGGCGCGCTTGAACAGCTCGCATCCCACGCAGTACCACCCCTCGTACGTCTTCTCGTAGAAGTCGTCGGGATTCCGCTCGTGGATCGCCAGGATCAGGGCCCGCACGCCGGCCTTGTGCGCCGGCTGCGTGGTGCGGATGAACTGGTCGTACGAGATGCCGAGCCGCGCCCACATCGCCTCGAAGGTCGCGGCCACGCGGTCCACCAGCTCCTGCGGTGCGACCCCGCGGGCCTGGGCGGCCTGCGCCACCTTCTGCCCGTGCTCGTCCATCCCCATGAGAAAATGCACATGGTCGCCGCGCAGGCGGCGGTACCGGGCGATGGCGTCGGCCCCGATCTTCTCGAGCGCGTGGCCGAGGTGGGGGTCGCCGTTGGCGTAGTCGATCGCGGTCGTGATGTAGAACTGGGGCACTCAGGCTCCGGGTGTGGTCGGGGGCGGTGGGGACGCGGGCGGGGCAGGGGGCGCACCTCCCGACGGGTCCTGGCCTCCGCCACCCCCTCCGCCGCCGCCGCGGCGCGATCCGCGGTTCCGGCG
>JBJKPA010000374.1:0-5575 GCA_046706905.1 Gemmatimonadaceae bacterium | reverse complement strand
TCATCGGCCTACGTTCGCATTCGGATTGGCCCCGGCTTCCACGCTGCTCACCGGCAGGCACGTCGAGCGTCCCTCGAGGAAGGTGTTGGTCCCGTTGACCAGCCACCGGCGCAGGTCCCACAGGCGCCGGCCTTCGAGCCAGAGCACGGCCCCCCGCTCGCTCTGCAGAATGCTGTCGGCGGCCGCCGAATCGGAGGCCGTCAGGGCCGACATCTTATAGTATGACCGCTCCTCGTTGATGAGCGTCATCGCGCCCGGGACGTCGCCGCTCATCAGCGCCGCCTCGGCCCGCAGCAGCAGCATCTCCGTGCCCCGGGTCAGGGCCACCGGCGAGCCCAGCGAGGTGTACTTCAACTGGCGGAAGAAGGGGGTGGACCCGTCCTGGCCCACCTGGACGCCGCCCGACGCCGTCTTGACCGTGTCCCACGGCGTGCGGGGGTCGGCCTGGGACATGGCATACACGGTTCCGTAAACCGAGGCCTGGCGCGAGGAGATGGTTTCCGAAGCGAGCGTGTTCTCCTCGCGCGTGGTGTTGGTGGAGAACGGCGCGTCGAACTCGAAGCTCGTGGGCACGAGCGTGGCGTCGGCCACGGCGCCGGCCCAGTTCCCCTGCGCGGCGCGCACCGACGCGCGCCCGCCCAGCGCGGCGGTCTGGACCGTGGTGTTCTTCCGGGCCTGGGCCAGCGTGTAGGCCCGCGTGAACAGGCTCTCGGCGCGCTGGAAGAACACCGTGTCGCTCTGGACCGCGCCGCCGTCGATCACGGCCTGGCACACGTTCTCGCCCAGGAGCCGGTTCGCGAACCCGGCCCAGAGGTAGGCCCACGGCGTGAGCGTGTCGTTCTCGAAGGTCGCGCCGAGCACCGTCTTCATGCGGGCCAGCCCGTCTTCGGCCGACCAGCGCGCCGACTGCATGTTGGCCCAGTCGGCGATGTCGTCCTCCGGCTGGATCGTGCCCGCGGCGTAGAAGTTGTCGGGGGTGAAGTTGCCGGCGAGGGTCAGCTCGCCGGTCGTCTCGGCCTCGCGCGTGATGTAGCCGCCGAGCGCGACGGAGAGATCGCCGGCCATGCCGTTCACCAGGATCGGCATGGCGCCCGGCGTGTTGAGCTGCGAATCCTGGATCGGCCCCGGATTGGTGATCCGGGTGTCGCACCCGGCCGCGGCCAGCGCCATCAACGCGAGCGCGGCGCAGCGGCCGGCGCCATGGGGGAGTTTCCCGAGTCTGGAGCGTCTCATCTCAGAACCCCACGCGAAGAGTGAGAAGGAACGTGCGGGAGGTCGGGAAGTTGTAGTAGTCCCGCCGCCCGAACTGGTTGTCGGACTCGTCGGAGACCTCGGGGTCCGTGCCGTCGTACTTGGTGCGGGTGAGCAGATTCCGGCCGGACAGGCTGAGCGACGCGGAGCGCCAGCCGAAGATCAGCTTCGGCGGCAGGGCGTACGTGACGGACACGCTGCGCAGCTTGAAGAAGCTGCTGCTCTCCACCCAGAAGGACAGGTCGCGTTCGGAGTTGGTGAGCGTGCACTTGGCGCGCTGCAGCGCGGTCACGTTGTTCAGCGCGCTGGCGTCGCCGCCGGCGAAGGCCTTCATCGCCGCCTGCGCCGCGTAGCACGGCTGCCAGGTCTGGTGGCTGCTCGCCGAGTTCTGGTAACCGACGGCGTTGAGGTTGTGCCCGCCGAGATCCCATTCGCCCAGCGCGTCGATGGTGAGGTTCTTCCCGATCGTGAGCGTGGGGTCGAGGCTGATGATCTGCGTGGGCAGCACGCTGCCCAGGTTCGCGTTCTGGACCGTATCCGGATTGGCGAACGCGTTCGGGTTCAGGATCTTGGTGCCGTAATAGGCCGGCACCGGCAGCCCCTGCACGACCGACACGCGCTGGACGTTGTCCACGGTGATCGGGAGGCCGCCGATGTAGCCCGCCTCGCTGGTCACGCTCGAGTAGTTCAGCCGGGCGCCGAAGTCGCCCCAGTCGCCGCGGACGAGGTCCGCCGAGACCTGCAGCTCGTTGCCGTGGTTCCGCAGGACGCCCACGTTCTCGAGCTGCGAGCCGGAGAATCCGAGCGACGGGGCCTGCTGCACCGGAATGAGGGCGCCCTCGGTCCGGTCGCTGTAGTAGGTGTAGGTGACGCGCAGGCGATCCTCGAGCGCCGAGGCGTCGAACCCGGTTTCCAGCTCGTAGGTCCGCTCCGGCCCGAGGTTGGGATTCCCCGCCGAGCCGGTCGCCACGGCGGGCTGCGCATAGTTGGCGGCCACGGGCGTCCAGGTGCGGACGGCGTCGAACGCGCCCGGCGCCTTGCCCGACGCGCCGTACCCCAGCCGGAACTTGAACGAGTTGACCTCCGGCACGTGCCAGAACGACTCGTCCGAGACGACGTACGACAGGCTCGCCTTGGGATAGGTCTGCAGCCCGAAGCTCTTGCCGAACGCGCTGTTGCCGTCGGCGCGCAGCCCGGCGGTCACGTACAGCACGTCGCGCCAGTTCAATTCCTCCTGGGCGAAGAACCCGCCGTTCACGACGCGGGTCTCGGTCACGCTGTTGATGTTGCGCACCGAGCCGCTGGTCAGCGTCGGCGTGCCGGGCGCCGCGAACTGGCTGGACGAGAGGTTCGTCGAATGCTCGCGGTCGTCGAACCACTGGGCGCCGACCGACGTGCTGGCCACCAGGCGCCACGGCAGCGGCTGGTGATACGTGCTCGAGAAGTCCGACGACAGGAACTGCTCGTTCCAGAGCGTCTCGCCGTACGAGCCGAGCGGCGTGATGATGTAGCCGAGCGGCCGGATGTCCACGATGTCGGCGGAGGTGTTGTCGTAGCCCAGCGCCAGCCGGTTCGTGAACCGGTCGTTGGGATCGAACGTGAGCACGCCGCCCGTGGTGAAGTGATCGCTGGTGTTGGTCGAGTTGTCGGTGAACAGGCTGTCGTTCACCAGGCAGACGACCTTGGGGTCGGTGCTGCACCCCGAGCTGCGGAACCCGCCGCCGGCCCGCCGCGAGATGTTCAGCTCGGCGCCCCCGGCGTTGTTCCCGTCGGGGAAGTACGTCACGCGGCGGTGCGTGATCGCCGAGTTGACGTTGAAGTGCCACACCGGCGACGCGAAGAACCCGACGTTGGCCCGCAGCTCCTGGTCCCGATTGCCGCCCACGGGCAGGACGCCGTACTGCTCGTTGGCCACGCCCGACACGTAGTAGTTCACCGTGCCCGCGCCGCCCCGCACGTTCAGCCCGTAGCTGCGCACCGGCCCGTCGTGCAGCCAGCTCCCGCTCTTGGGACAGGTCACGTCCATGTACTGCACGCCCCGCCCGTCCACGAGATTCGGGCCGCGGCATTCATTGAACCCCAGGCCCGTGGGATCCGACGCCGGTCCCACGTGCCCCATGTTGTTGAACCCGCCGCTCACCGTGGCGTCCCAGTGCTGCCCGGTCGTGCCGTGCTTGGTGAAGATCTCGATCACGCCGTTGGAGGCCTGGGTGCCGTACAGCGTCGTGGCCGACGGCCCCTCGAGGATCTCGATCCGCGCGATGTCGTTGGGGTTGATGTCGTTGAACGGATTCTCGAACTGGCGACCCTGGCCGCTGGTGGGCGTGTTGCCGCTGTACACCCGCACGCCGTCCACGTAGATCAGCGGGGCGTTGCCCTGGCTGATGCTGTTCGCGCCGCGGAGCTGGATCGTGCCGCCGGTGCCGGGCTGCCCCGAGTTGGACATCACGGTGACGCCCGGCGTGCTGCCGGCCAGGATCTGCTGCGGATTGACCGCCGCCGACCGCGCGATCTGCGCCGTGTCCACGAGCTGGACGCTGCTGCCCAGCTCGCGCACCTGCGTGGCGCCGGTCGCGGTCGTCACGACCTGGTTCAGCGCGACCGCCACCGGCGTGAGGGTGAAGTTTACCGTCACGGTGCCGCCGGCTTCGACGGTCACGGTCTGCACGGCGGGCGAATAGCCGATGCGCTGCACGCGCACCCGCACGGCGCCGGCCCGCACGTCGGCGATCGTGAACGTGCCGGAGTCGGACGTCTGCGTGCCCAGGCGGGTGCCGACGATCTCCACACGGGCCGTCGGAATCCGCAGGCCGGTGCCGGCGACCGTCACCGTTCCGGTGTCGGTCCCCGGCGGGCCCCCCTGCGCCGCGAGCGCCGCCGGCAGGGCGGCGATCCCCAGGAACGTCGCAAGGATCAATCGGAGTGTGAGGCGCATACGCATCTCCTGTTGCATCGCATTGACCTCCTTCGGGACGTCGGCCTCCCGGCCCCTTCAGTAGCCTCGGACCTGACCGTCGTGACGCGGGTCGGACACGCCGACCCACGCCCCACGGTCGCGAACGATCATATAGATGCGGGCATACTCGAACCCCGGCGGGGCGGGATCCCACCCCATCGCGCGGGCCGCGCCGAGCACCGGCGGGTCGATGCCGTTCTCCACCGCCACGTGCGGCGACGCCGCCGTGGGCGTGATGCGCGGCATCCGCACCGCGGCCAGCGGATCGAGCCCGTAATCCAGCACGTACCAGATGGACTGCGCGATGGCGAACGGGATGAGACCGCCGCCGGGCGACCCGACCACCATCTTCACCGAGCCGTTCTGCAGCACGATCGTGGGCGCGATGGTCGTGATCCGCGTGAGCCACGCCGGCGCGTCGGGCCGATCGAGGTCCGCCTGGGTCACCACCGCGCCGCTGTTGTTGAGGAAGAAGCCGTCCACCGCGGCGCCGCTCCCGAACACGCTGCTGTTCGTGATCGTGAGCGCCACGGCGTTGCCGTCCCTGTCCACCACCGACATGTGCGTCGTCTCGCCGCCGGCGGTGCCGCCGCCCTGCGGCTGCCCCACGAGCTGGGCGGCGGCGGCGCCGTACGGCTGGTACGCCGCGCACGCGGGCGGCGAGGGCAGCGAGTCGAAGGGGGCCGCGCTCACAGGCTCGACGCGATCGGGCACCCGTTCGCTGCCGACCTCGGCCTCGCGCTCGTGCACGTACGAGTCGGAGATGGTCCCTCGCGCGGGAACGGGGGCCCACCGCGGGTCCCCGTACGCTCGATTCTCCGTCTGCCCCACGCGCATCGCCGACGCGAAGAGGTCGAACGCCCGCGCGCTGCGGCTGGGCAGGCCGTCGGCCACCGCCGTCGCCGGGTCGATGAGCTTGACCGTGGCCAGCACCTGCATGCCCCCCTCGGGCGGCGGCGCGGAGAGCAGCACCCGGCCGTCGTACGTGGTGCACAGGGGGCGCCGCCAGGTGGGCTGGTAGCGGCCGAAATCCTCGACCGTCACCGGATGACCGCCGGCGTTCATGCGCGCCACCACGTCGTGCGCGATCTGTCCGTCGTAATAGCCCTTCGCCCCCTGCTCGGCGATGATCCGCAGCACGCGGGCGAGCGCGGGGTTCGAGAAGTGCGCGCCGAGGGGCAGCGGGTGCCCGCCGGGGAGGTAGATGGACCGGGCCACCGAGTCACGCATGAGGACGGCGGTGTCGCGCTCAATCATCGACTGCAGCACGGGATACATCGGGTACCCGTCCTGCGCCAGGCGGATGGCCGGCGCCATGACCTGGGCGCGGGTCAGGCGCCCGAACCGCGCCTGGGCGAGCAACAGCCC
>JBJKPA010000373.1:0-10204 GCA_046706905.1 Gemmatimonadaceae bacterium | reverse complement strand
GGGGCGAGGCTCAGGTTCCCCTATTAGCGCGCCTTCGACTTCTGGATCAGCACGCTCTCGTGGTGCTCGTGGCTGTTGTCCTCGTGGGGGGCGCCGCCGGCGCCGGCGGCCGGCTGCAGCGCGAGATCGGCGGCGCGCACCGCGTCGCCCTGGGCGAGCAGCGTGGCGCGCTCCACCGCGTGGGCCAGCTCGCGCACGTTCCCCGGCCATCCGTAGCGGAGCAGCGCCGCCATCGCGTCGGGGGTGAACCCGGTCACCGGACGCCGGTAGTGCGCGGCGAACTCCTGCAGGAAGTGCGCGGCGAGCAGCGGGATGTCGTCGCGCCGTTCGCGGAGCGGCGGGAGGTGCAGTTCCACGGTGTTGAGGCGGAAGAACAGATCCTCGCGGAACCGTCCCGCGGCGACCTCGGCGCGGAGGTCGGCGTTGGTCGCGGCGAGGATGCGCACGTCCACCCGGCGGGTCTTGGACGAACCCACGCGCTCGAATTCCCCGGTCTGCAGCACGCGGAGCAGCTTGGCCTGCATGGCGGGCGAGAGGTTGGCGATCTCGTCCAGGAAGAGCGTGCCGCCGTCGGCGGCCTCGAACCGGCCCACGCGGTCGGCCTTGGCGTCGGTGAACGAGCCCTTCACGTGGCCGAACATCTCGCTCTCGAACACGCCCTCGGAGAGTCCGCCGAGGTTCACGGTGACCATTGCCCGGGCGCGGCGCGGCGACGCGGCGTGGAGCCAGTTGGCCACGACTTCCTTGCCGGTGCCGTGCTCGCCCGAGATGAGCGCACCGGCGTCGGAGGGCCCGATGCGTTCCATGAGCCGCAGCACCGGCTGCATGGCCGCCGATTCCGCGATCAGCTTGGGCGCGCCCTCGGGGCGGAGCGCGCGGTTCTCGCTCTCCAGCCGCTGGCCGTGGCGGATGGCGCGTCCCAGCTCGACCTGCGTGGCGAGCACGTGCAGCAGCCGCGCGTTGTTCCAGGGCTTCTCGATGTAGTCGCGTGCCCCGCGATGGAGCGCGGCGACGGCCCCCTCGATGCTCCCCCACGCGGTCATCACGATCACGGGGAGCGTGGCGTCCAGCGCCTCGAGCCGCGTGAGCAGATCGAGTCCCTCGACGCCGCCCGTGGTGTCGCGGGTGTAGTTCATGTCCATGAGCACGGCGTCGAAGTCCTGCGTGCTCACGGCCGAGACCGCGGCGTGCGGCGAGGCGGCGGTCTCGATGTCGTACCCTTCGCCGCGGAGCAGCAGGCGCAGGGCTTCGAGCACGTCGCGGTCGTCGTCGGCGACGAGGATCCGGGCGGTGGAGGGCGCGGTCATGGGGGGAAGCTTATCGGAAAGGCGCCGGGCCGGCCACGGCCCGCCCGCTCACTCGTACCGCAGCGCGACCATGGGATCCACGCGCGTGGCGCGGCGGGCCGGCAGGTAGCAGGCCACGAGCGCCACGGCGACGAGCGTGAGCGACACCCCGGCGAACGTCGGCACGTCGCGCGGCGTGACGCCGAACAGCATCCCGGCCAGGAACCGCGACAGGGCGAGCGAGAGCGCGATCCCGCAAACGGTCCCCAGCAGCGCGAGCCCCATCCCCTCGCGCAGCACGAACCCCAGGACGCGGCGCCGGTCGGCGCCCAGCGCCATGCGGATGCCCAGCTCCTGCGTGCGCTGGGCGACCTGGTAGGCCATCACGCCGTAGAGGCCCACGGCCGCGAGCACGAGGGCGAGGGCGGCGAAGGCGTCGATCACGATCGAGTCGAACCGCCGCGGCGCGACGAACTGGTCGAGCTGCTCCCGCATCGGCGCCACGGAGGCGTCGAGCTGGAGGGGATCGTAGCCGGCGATCATGCGACGAATTGCGGCCAGCAGTGGAGCCGCGCTCCCCGAGTACCGCACGGCGATGACGTAGGGCGACGTGGACCCCTGGGTGATGGGCGCGTAGATCTGCGGGAGGCGAGGCTCGGCAGAGCCGGGGAGTTGCAGGTTCTCGACGATCCCGACGATCATCGCATTGCCACGCCGATCGCCGACGAACACCGGCTTCCCGATCGCCGGTTCGCCTGGATAGAGTGCCTGGGCGGCAGCCTCGCTCACGACCGCTACCCGTTCGCTCCCTGCCTGATCGCGAGCATCAATGAGCCGGCCCGCGACGAGCTTCGACCCGAACGCCTTCATGAAATCGGCGCTCACGTGCTCCAGCGCCATCGGCGGTCCAACCTTCTGCGTTCCCGGGCGGAAGCTGCGAATCGTTGCGTGGTATCCGTCGATTCCCGTGGCGTCGGCATATCCCACGGACGTAACACCGGGCATCGCCGCTATCTGCTGAACGGTACGATCGAAGAACTGTGTTACCAACGAATCGCTCGGGAACGACTTTTGGGTGAGATACATCTCGAGCTGGACGGCATGCGCCGGCTCGAACCCCACATCCACCGCCAACGCCCGCGCGAAGCTGCGCGTGAGCAACCCCGCGCCCGTCAGCACCACCAGCGCGATCGTCAGCTCCGAGACCACCAACACCTGCCGGATGCGCCGCTGCGCCGCCGTTCCGGTGCTCCGCACGCCGCCCTCCTTGAGCGCACGGAACGTTTCCGTTCCCGTCGCCGCGAACGCCGGGATCATCCCGAACACCACCCCGGTGAGAATCGAGACCACGGCCGCGAACGCCAACACCGTGCCGTTCACGCGGATGTCCCCCACGCGCGACATGCTGGTCGGACCGATCCCCAGGAAGAAGTCCAGCGTCCAGAACGGAATGAGAAGTCCGATCGCGCCGCCGGCCACGCTCACCACGACGCTCTCCCAGAGAAGCTGCCGCGCCAACCGCCACCGCGACGCGCCGAGCGCCACCCGCACCGCGAACTCGCGCTGCCGCGCCGCGCCGCGCGCCAGCAGCAGGTTGGCCACGTTGGCGCAGGCGATCAGGAGGAGGAACGCCACCGCGCCGAGCAGCATGAGCAGCGCCGGACGCATCTCGCCGTACAGCCGGTCGTGCAGCGTCATGAGAACCGGAGTGCGCGGACTCTCCGCCGGCGCGCCCCGGCCCAGCGTCTGCACGGGCATGTGCGCGAGAATGGTCGCGACCTGCGACCGCGCGGCGGCCATCGAGACGCCGGGGCGGAGCCGCCCCACGACCTGCGCGTAGTAAATGGACCCGTTGCCGGTCGCCGAGTCCATCTGGATCGGTACCCAGAACAGCGCATTCCTCGGCGCCGCGAATCCGCGCGGCATCACGCCCAGCACGGTCACGGGGCGATCGTCCAGCCGCACCGTCTGTCCAACGATCGACGAATCGGCGCCGAGCCGCCGCCAGAGCGAATCCGAGAGCACGACCACGTCCGGGCCGCCATCCACGTCCTCATCCGGCCGGAACGCGCGGCCCAGCGCGGGGCGCGCCTCGAACACCTGGAAGAACGACGCCGAGACGCTCTGCCCGCCCACGCGCACCGGCGACCCGCCCAGGCGGACCACGCGGCTCGTGCCGCCGTACATGGCCAACGCGCCGAACGCCGGAGCGTGACGCCACGCGAAGTAGTCGGGCACCTGGACCACCTGCTGGTCCTTGCCGTCCTGCTGCTCGCTGATCGTGATGATCCGCCCTGCCTCCGGATACGGCAGCGGCCGCAGCAGCACCGCGTTCACGATCGTGAACAGCGTCGTCGTCGCGCCGATGCCCAGCGCGAGCGTGACGATCGCGACCGCCGCGAACAGCGGGCGCCTGACCAGCGAGCGCAGCGCGAGCCGGAGATCGTTCATCGGTCGATCGTCGCGCGCGCGGCGGGCATCACACGATCCACCCGTCCTTGAGGTTGATGATCCGGTTCCCGTACGCGGCGTTGGTCTCCGAGTGCGTCACCTGGATGATCGTCGTGCCCTGCTTGTTGAGCTTGGTGAACAGCTCCATGATCTCGGCGCCCTGCGCCGAGTGGAGATTGCCCGTGGGCTCGTCGGCGAGCAGGATCGCCGGGCTGTGGATCACCGCGCGCGCCACGGCCACGAGCTGCTGCTGCCCGCCGGAGAGCTGGCGCGGATAGAGGTCCTTCTTGGCCACCATCCCGAACCGGTCGAGCGCGTCGGCCACGATCGCCTGCCGCTCCGACTTCTTGATGTCGCGGTACGACAGCGGGATGTCGAGGTTCTCGGCCACCGTGAGGTCGTCGAGCAGGTGGTACTGCTGGAACACGAACCCCACGTACTGCTTGTGCAGCGCCACGCGCCGCTTCGTGTCGAGCTTGTGCACGGCGTGGTCGAACAGGAAGTATTCGCCCGTCCACGCGCCGTCGAGCATGCCGAGGATGGCGAGCAGCGTGGACTTGCCGGCGCCCGACGGGCCCATGATCGTCACGAATTCGCCGGCATTGATGTCGGCGGTGATCTGGCGCAGCACGAACGTCTGCCCGCCGGCGATGGGATAGCTCTTCTCGATGTTGCGCAGGGAGATCATCGGGTGGACCGCGTGGGAGGGTGGTACCGAGCGGAGGGGAAAACCGGATCGGCGCGCGGGGCAGCCGGCGCGCCGATCCGGAAGTTACGCCGCCGCGCCCGCGGCCGCCCGGGGCTACACGTGCGCCGGGACGGTCGGCTGCTCGTCCACCACGCGCCCGTCGAACAGGTTCACGCTGCGGTCGGCGTGCGCCGCGTAGCGCGGATCGTGCGTCACCATGCAGATCGTGGCGCCGTTGCGGTGCAGCTCGCGGAGCAGGTCCATGACCTGCTCGCCGTTTGCCGAGTCGAGATTGCCGGTGGGCTCGTCGGCGAGGAGGATCGCCGGGTCGCCGGCCACCGCGCGGGCCACGGCCACGCGCTGCTGCTGGCCGCCCGAGAGCTGCGCGGGGAAGTGCTTCACGCGGTGCGACATGCCCACGCGGTCGAGGGCGGCGTGCACGCGCTCCTTGCGCTCGTTGGCGCTCATCCCGCGATACGTGAGCGGCAGCTCCACGTTCTCGTACACGGTGAGGTCGCCGATCAGGTTGAACGCCTGGAAGATGAATCCGATCTGCCGGTTGCGGACGCGCGCCCGGTCGGCGGCGTCGAGCCCCGCCACCGGACGCCCGTCGAGCAGGTACTCGCCGTCACTCGGCGTGTCGAGCAGCCCGAGGATCGAGAGGAGCGTCGTCTTGCCGCACCCCGAAGGCCCCGAGATCGCGATGTACTCGCCCTGGTTGATCTGGAGATGCACGTCGGAGAGCGCGTGCGTCTCCACCTCGTCGGTGTAGAACACCTTGCGGATGCTTTCCAGCTGGATCAGCGCCTGCCCGTTCGTTGCCATGAGTCTCTCCGAATGTTGAGCGCCGCGCAATCGCGGCCGACCGCCTACTGCCCCACGCGGCACTTCGGGCTGCACCGCACCCGGTCCACCGCGTCCCATTGCGACATGTCCGACAGGATCACCGTGTCGCCCACGGCGAGCCCCCGCTTGATCTCCACCAGGTTCACCGAGCTGCGGCCCAGCTCCACCTGCACCCGAGACGCATAATTGCCGCCGTCCGTGACCTTGAACAGCCCCACCATACCGGTTCCCGCCCCGTAACCCGGCCGGCCCGTGTACAAGACGTTGGTCAACTTCTCGATCGTAATGGTTCCGTCCACGCTCAGATCGGGCACCGCGCCGGCCGGCAGCGGCCCGTCCAGGGCCACGTCCACGGTCACCGTCCCGTTCTGCGAAGTGGGATCCTTGCGCGACACGTGCCCCGGGATGAGCCCGTTGTGCGTGTCGATGGACGCCTTCTGTCCCAACGCGACGTCCTTGGCCTGGGTTTCGGGAATCCGCAACACGGCCTTGAGGATGCCCGGCTGCACGACCTTGCCCAGGATCGTGCCCTCGTTCACCCACTGCCCCAGCTCGAGCACGTTGTCTTCCTGGAGCACCCCGCTGTCGCCGGCCCGCACGATCAGCCCCGTCTGCTTCCGGGCCTGGGCGTCGTAGACGGTCTTGAGCAGGGCGACCTGCGAGCGCTGCGCGGCGACCTGCGAGTCGGCCTGCTGCCGCGAGATCCGCAGGGTCTCCTCCTCGATCGCCAGCCGCTCGCTGTCCTCCTGCACGGCGCGCCGGTTCTGCGCCACCTCGTTGGCGGCCGCCAACCCGCGGACGGCCAGCGAGTCGGTGGACCTGGCGGCGTTGCGCGCCGTGAGCAGCGCGGTCTTGAGCGTCGCGATCGTCGCCTGCTCCGCCAGATCGTTGGTCTGGAGCTGGCTCTGCAGCTGGATCAACGCCCCGCGCGCCGTGGCCCACGTCTGCTGGGCCTGCAGCGCCGCGATCTCGACGTCGGGATTCGACATCTCGATCAGCACGCTGTTGGGCCCGACGTGGTCGCCGGGCTGCGCCACCAGGTTGTCGATGCGGCCGGACGCGACGGCAACGACCTGCCGGATGTGCACCGGCTCGAGATTCCCCGGGCCGCGCACGTCGAGCACCATGTCGCCGCGGCGCACGGTGTCGGTCCACAGCGTCCCGCCGTCCACGGTGGGCGCCGCGGGCTTGAGCCGCGATAGGAAAACCGTGATGAGGCCGACGGCCACCACCCCGGCGCCGTACATGACGTACTTCTTGGTCTTCTTCGGTTTCGGTCGAGCGATGTCCACGCGATTCCTCGGCGAGGGGGCGTTGCAGTGACTGCCCCCACGGATTGGCAAGGCCCGTGCCATCGCGGCATCGGGCCAAGTGCTTCGGATTCTGGAGGTTAGACCCCGGAACGGCCGCCGGGGTTTGAACCGGATGTGCGGAAGTGGGACTTCGCGTCCCACTTCCGAACACCGGATGCTTCAGCGTGGACTACGGAGGGGAGCCCGCTGAGGTGTCAACTGCCGTCCTTCATCCACACGAGGAGCGCCCCGCACTGGCCGTTGGGGCGCCGGTAGGCCGGCGGCGTCCGCGTCACGTCGTAGTACTCGGCACCGGCCAGATCCGTCGGATAGAGCCAGCTGATGTCGCCGTCGGGGACGAACGAGCCGTTCACGAACACCTGGATGTAGCAGAGCGCGGCTCCGGCGTTGGTGGCCAGCGCGTTCGGCCCCTCGCCGCGCGTGCTGACGAGGTACTCCGACCCGTGTTGCCCGCCGTACACGACGCGCACGCCGGGGATGCGCATGGCGAGGATCTGCCCCAGCGACTCGTCCGGACTACTCGCGAGCTGCCTCGCCGACACGTAGTACCCGCCATGGAGTCCGCGATGGTCCGCGGCTCCGGCGACGCTGGCCACGGCTTCGCCCGTATCCGCCGAAACGCGGCCCGCGGTGTCGGCCGGGGACCGTTTGGCGGAACTCTGTGCACCGGCAGCCTGGGCGGAGAAGGCTGCCACCAGCACGGCCGCCGTCAGGCCGACGACAGTACCAAATCCCGATCGCCTCATGATGCACACCTCCTGGTGAGGCACGCCGAGGCTGGGTTTCGCGACAGGCGATTCTCGCGAGGGCGAAATGCACGCCGGGCGTCTTCCGCAGGATGCAGGTTTCCGGGACGCCCGTCAATTCGTGAGTTGTAAGCCTCTTGCCCGGGTTGGCGCATCCGGGCGCGCCACGGGGCGTTAACCGGCCGGATTCGACGCGAACGGGGTTCGCGTGGACTAGTGGAAGATCGAGCCGCCGCGCCCGCGTCCGCGGGGAATCACCGGGTAGATGGAGCCGCCGCCGATCACGCCGCCGGGATCCGGCAGGAAGATGCCGGGCACGGCCCCGTTGCCGCGGCCGTGCGGCTCGCAGTGGTCGCCGTCGAGGCCGCCCCCGCCGATGATCACGCCGATGAACGGGCCGAACCCGCCGGTGCCGGCCGTGCCACGGCCTCCGTTGCCCTCGTCGCCCGGACCCGGAAGCATCGGCGCGCTGCTGGGCCGCGGCACGGTGGCCACGGGGTCGAGCGTCGCCACGGGCACCGGCGCCGCGGCGACCGACTGCACCTGCGGCATCGGGTTGCTGGCCGCGACCTCGGGGATCTCGCTGGCCCGGAGGTCGGGATCGCGCGACGCGATGGCCCTGGGCCCGGGCGCCTTCACGAGGTGCCGCGCCGGGCGCAGATCGGTGGGCGGCGCGGTTTCAAGATCTTTGAAGTTGGCCGGATTCACCGGGGGCGTGGCGAGATTGATCGTCGACGTCGCGGCGAGCTTGAGATCCCGCTGGAGGTCCGCGTTGCCGGCGGCGTCGGGGCGCGGCGCGCGCGCGCAGGCCGCGAACAGGGCGGCGATGGGCAGGGTGCCGGCGATGAGGGTTGTGGTCCGCACGGTGCCTCCCGAATCCGGCTGGGGTGAGCGGCAGTACTGGATACAATAATTCGTACGAAGAAAGCTGCAAGCTCCACGCCAACGGGTAACCGGCGAACGGATCGGTTAAGGCGAAAATCCGTCCCGAGGAGGGGACGGGGGGAGGGGACGGGGTGTCGGAATGGATGGGGGCGACAGGAAACGGCGGGAAACAGCGCAACCGCAACAGAAGGCAGTGAGCCATGAGCTGACAGCCATGAGCCAACAGCAACGGCGACGGGACAGGCCTCGGTACGACTCTCGAACGGCGCGAAACGGCGAACAACAACTGCAACAGCAACAACAACTACAACAGCAACAGCAACAGCAACAGCAACTACAACGACACCTACGAGCTCGCTGAAGCCGGCGGTTCCGCCGCCGCGTCGGCGGCGAGAACGCGGCCGTGCATCCGGATCGCCGCAATCATGTTGTAGGCGAAGTGGACCACGATCGCGATCCAGAGCGTGTGCGTGACCACCACGAGGATCTGCTTGACGAGCGCGATCACGAAGATCACGCCCATGCTCTTGCCGCCCTGCGGGAAATGGCCGGCGGCGAACACGGCCGCCGAGACGAGCGCCGCCACGATCCCGCTGCCGGTCAGCATCGTCAGCATCGCGAACACCACACCGCGGTAGGTCAGTTCTTCCGCCACCGCCGCCACCGCGCCGAGCGCGGTGTACGAGACGCCCTCGCGCCAGGTGCGCGGCAGAAAGCCCAGCACCCACATGCGGCGCTGCTCGTCCTCGCTGCGGATGGCGCGCGACACCGCCGTCATGACGCCGAGCAGCGCCAACGCCGCGGCGCCGGCCAGCAGGTCGAACGGCGTGACGCTTACCGGGCCGAGAAAGCGCAGCCCCTGCAGCACGCCGGCATACCACGAGATGCCGAACAGCAGCACCTGCGTGGCGACCCCGCTCCAGTGCATCCGCGTGCGCGACGGAATCGCCGCCGGTCCGGCGGCGCTGCGCGTGCGGCGCGCGGTCTTCACCGCGCCGTAGGGCAGCCCGATGGCCACGAACGCGAGATAGAACCAGGACGAGAAGACGAGGGCGTGCATGCGCACCCGGCTCGGGGCGGGGGAGGAGGGGGAGGAACGGTGCGTCGCGGGCCCCTCATTCTGCGCCCGCGCGCGCCCTCGCGCCACCGACCGGGGCGGGCGATACTCCGGCGATGCCCGAGCTGCCCGACGTCACCATCTATATAGAAGCGCTCGACCGCTGCATCGTGGGCCGGGCGGTCGAGCGCGCGCGGCTGCTCAACCCCTTCGTCCTGCGCTCCGTCGAGCCGCCGCTCCCGGCGATCGAGGGCCGGACGGTGCGCGGCGTGTCGCGCATCGGGAAGCGCCTCGTGCTCGCCTTCGACGACGAGGTCTTCCTGGTGATTCACCTCATGATCGCCGGGCGGCTGCGCTGGCTGGCGCCCGGGAAGAAGCCGCCGGCGCGCATCGCGCTCCTCGCCCTCGACTTCGCCGACGGCACCCTCGTGCTCACGGAGGCCGGCACCGCGCGCCGCGCCTCGTTGCACCTCGTGCGCGGCCGCGACGCACTTCGCGCCTTCGACCGCGGCGGGCTCGACGTGTTCGCCGCCACGCCCGAGGCGTTCGCCGCGCGGCTCACCGCCGAGAACCACACGCTCAACCGCGCCCTCACCGACCCCCGGCTGTTCGACGGCATCGGGAACGCGTACTCCGACGAGATCCTGCACGCGGCGCGGCTCTCGCCCCTCAAACTCACGTCGAAGCTGGACGACGAGGAGATCGGGCGGCTGTTCGACGCGACGCGCGCCACACTCGCCGCGTGGACCGACCGGCTGCGCCGCGCGACCGGCGACGGCTTCCCGGAAGAAGTCACCGCGTTCCGTGAGGGGATGGCGGTCCACGGCCGCTTCCGCGAACCCTGTCCGGTGTGCGGCGCGCCCGTGCAGCGCATCCGCTACGCCGACAACGAGACGAACTACTGCGCGCGCTGCCAGACCGGCGGCCGGCTG
>JBJKPA010000372.1:0-9101 GCA_046706905.1 Gemmatimonadaceae bacterium | reverse complement strand
CGGGCGAGTGGGATCGTGCGGTGCAACGGCACGGCGTTCTCGGCGAACGAGGGAACGCTGGATCGGATCGATGCTCGAAACCCGACCGCCGATATTCCACGGGTCGGATGAGAAGAGGAGCGACGCGCTGCCGCTCGCCAGCTATCTGGAACCTAATCAGAGGGCAGGCG
This sequence comes from Gemmatimonadaceae bacterium, assembly GCA_046706905.1. Taxonomy (GTDB): domain Bacteria; phylum Gemmatimonadota; class Gemmatimonadetes; order Gemmatimonadales; family Gemmatimonadaceae; genus JAGWRI01. The sequence continues at coordinate 8,931 of JBJKPA010000372.1, read as the reverse complement.
GACGAACGGCCCCCCCCGGCGCGCGCCGTGAAGCAGCCGGGCTTCGACGCGCCGAACCTCGCTTGGGCCGCCGACCGTTACCTGCCCCGCCGCCCACCGAACGCCTTGCGCCAGCGCACCTTGGGGTTGTCGAACCGGACGCGCTCGGGAGCAAACGCGTTCGCATCGAACCGCCCGCCCACCCACCCCCGCATCTCGTCGTATGCCTCGTCGGCCGGATTGGCCAGAATCCCGAGCAGCCGCTCGTAGCCGGGCGGGCCACCGCAGTCCTCCGGCGGGCACGCCCGCTCGCCGGCCAGACAGCGCGGGTACTTCGTGCCCGCCGCCCGGAGCCCGACGGCCTCCAGCTCCACGTCGTGCTCCCACCCGTCGCCGAAATCGTACTCGTACTGCGCCCGCGTGCCGCCAAGGTAAAAGTATTTGCTAATGGGCACGGTCCACCCCGGCAGGCACACCGGATCGCCCTCGAACGGGTCGTCGTCGGGAATACCGATCTCTTCGTCCTGCCGCGTTTCGGGATTTCGCACGCGAAACGCGTGAAGGTGGTAATCAAGCCAGCCCATGGCATCCTGAACGGCCACGTGCAGATCCCAGAACGAATAGCTTGCCGGCACCTCGATGCGGCGCCAGATGCGCGGCTCGATATGCCGCAGGGTGATCTTGAACTGAAGGGTGCTGCCTTTGGCATCCACGGCGACGTGTCCTCAGAGCCGGATGGTGAACCTGCTCAACGCCGCGGCTCTGGCAGCGGGTCCGGATCGCCGGCCCTTGCGGCTCGAAGGCGGTGCTATCGCGGCAGGCGAATCTCGATACGCGGCCCGTCAGCGTGAAACTTGCCGCCGTGGGCCCGCACGACCCGCGCCGCCCAGGTCGTGTCGATCTCGGACGGCTCGATGCTTCCGCCTTCGAACCCGATCAGCAGCTCCTTCTCACCGGCGCCGGCCGTGATCGAGAGCGTGCCCCCGTCCGGGGTCGCCTGCACGCACGCCGCCCCGATCAGCGAGAGCGCCTCCTGCAGGCGGATCCGGTCTCCGCGCATGGCGGGCAGCGGCGCGGAAATCTCGGCCACGACGCGTATGCGTCGCGCCGCCCCACGCGATTGTAGGGAAGCAACCAGCGACGCCAGCACGTCGGCCGGCCGGATCGGCTCCTGCCGGAGCTGCGCCGGCTGAAGGGTCAGCAGATCACGGGCCCGGCGCAGCCGCGCAGCCGCGGCCTCGGCTGCGTCCCGCGCCGCGCCCACGAGCTCGACCTGGTTGTCGTTGAGGTCGCCGAACTGGTTCTCCAGCAGGATGTGGAGGGGCAGCCGGACGTCGTCCAGGTCGCGGATGCCGCGCTCGATGGCGCGGACGATCGCCGCGTCGGTGTCACTCATGGTATGCCCCACCGCTGGTGAACGAAACGACGAGGACGTCAATGCCGGCGGCGTTCCGCACGAGCCGGTCCACGACGGACCCGCGCGAGACGTGCTGCCACCAGGACCGCCGGCTCTGGCCGACGAGAATCAGAGACACACCGCGCGAGCGCGCGAACTCGAGCAACGCGGCCGCCACGTCCGCGCCGGGGATCTGCACGACCTCGGCCCCCATGGTCTGCGCGAGCTGGATGTTCTCCACGAGCTTCCGCTGGACGGCCGCATCGATGCGGTCGGCGCGCTCCTCCGGCGTCTGCACGTACACGCAGTACCAGTCGGAATTGAGCCTGCCCGCGATGCGGCTCGCGCGGCGGAGCAGGGCGGCCGTGTACGGCGGGTTGCTCGACATCGCCACGAGCAGCCGGTCCACGGTCTTGCGCGGCGCGGGCTCGCCCCCGTCGCGGCGCACGATCTCCTCGCGCGACCGGTCCACGGAGCTGGCCACCTCGCGCAGCGCCAGCTCGCGCAGCGTGGTCAGGTTCTCGGGCGTGAAGAAGTTGGCGAGGGCGGTGGGCACCTTCTCCTTCGCGTAGATCTTGCCCTCGACCAGGCGCTGCCGCAGGTCCTCGGCCGAGATGTCGAGGTTCACGACCTGGTCGGCCAGCCCCATCACCCAGTCGGGGAGCGTTTCGCGGACGGTCACGCCCAGCGTCTCGGCGACCACGTCGTTGAGCGATTCCAGATGCTGCACGTTCACGGCCGAGATGACGCTGATGCCGTTGTCGAGCAGCCAGATCACATCCTCCCAGCGCTTGGCGCGGGCGGACCCCGGAACGTTGGTGTGGGCCAGCTCGTCCACGATCGTGACTTCGGGCTCGCGTCGAACGATGGCGTCGGGGTCCATTTCCTCCAGAGCGACGCCGCGGTATTCGATGCGGCGGCGCGGGAGCACCTCGAGGTCGCCGATCTGGGCCGCGGTCTCCTCGCGGCCGTGCGTCTCCACGAATCCGATCACGACGTCCACGCCGCGGGCCCGGAGTTCGCGGGCCTCGCCCAGCATCCGGTACGTCTTGCCGACGCCGGCGGCCGATCCGATGTACAGCTTGAGCTTGCCGCGCTCGCGCTGGCGGACGAGGGTGAGGAAATCTGAGGACGGCGTGGGCCGCAGACCTTCACCGGGCGACGAGGAGCCCATTCAAAAAAGGTACGCCAGGCCGAAGCCGGCCGTTAGTTGCGATCGGTGGCCGCCGAACGCGGAGATCGTCGAGCCGTCGTAGCGAACTTCGGGCCGCACCAGCGCGCCGGTCCACGTGCGCAGGTTGAGGGTGATCGTACCCGAGTAGACGCGTTGGCCGGGGTTCGCGGGAAACCCGAGGACGCCGCTCGTGCGCGCGCCGTTCGCGTCGGCCATGTAGTCGGCCCGCGCCGCGACGCCGACGCGCGGCGTGACGTCGTGGGCGAGCCAGGCGCCCAGCGCCCACCACTGGGCGTCCCGCGTCGAGTCGGGGAGGGCTCCATTCGCCATCTCGCGGCCGTAGTCCGCCTGGAACCAGCCGTTCCAGCCCGGCGAGACCTTCTTCCAGAACAGCGCTTCGGCGCCCGAACGGAGGGCCGAGGCGTTGTTGAATTCCTCGGCGCCCGTGTAGCCGAGCAGTGCGATGGACGATGTCGTATCCGGATAGAGCCCCAGCCGCCCGAGCACGGTCTTGCCCGAATTGCGCGCCTGGACGGCGTCCCAGCCATTACTCACCCGGAGTTGCGCGTCGGCGTGCGGCCCGAAGCGGTAGGAGAGCTGCGCACCCGTGGACGTGAAGTCCTCGAGGAAGATGAACTGGTTGCCCCCCGACCAGACCGGGTTCGCGACGTCCTCGATCACCTCGAGTCCGAGCAGCGTGGCGAAGCGCCCGAACTGGATCTGTAATCCGTTTCCGTTTGGCGTCGGCGCGTTGAGGGTGACGTAGAGCTGGGGGAGATCGCCCTGGGGCCCGAGCGACAGCCCGTTCGACTGGATCACCGAGGCGTTCTGGCCGAGCAGGAGCTCGGCGTGCAGCCCGGCGCTCCAGGTGTGGGGGTCGTAGGGGCGGTCGGCGACCAGATCGAGCGCGTCGAGCGAGAACTGGTTCTGGAACCGGTCGTACAAGTGGCCGGCGATCATGGACCCCGCCGGGTGCGTGGAGTATTGGTACGACGCTTCGGCGTAGCCGGAAACAGCGAAACCGGCCGGTGCGGGTGCCACGGTCGAATCATTGCGGGTCGAGTCGCGGGCCGTCTGACCGTAGGCGCGCACCGCGAGGGCGAGCAGCCCAATGACGAGGGGTCGGTGCATGGGGACTCATCGGCCGTTGGACGCTGCGCCTCGCAGCGGGAACGACCGGTCCAGGTCGAGGTTGAGTTCCAGCACGTTCACGCGGGGCTCGCCGAAGAATCCGAACTGGCGGCCCTGCACGTGCCGGTCCACCAGCGCGCGGACGGCGGCACTGTCTGTCCCCCGCGCGTGGGCGACGCGCGCCACCTGCAGATACGCGTCGGCCGGAGAGATATCGGGATCGACGCCCGAGCCCGACGCGGTCACCATGTCGGACGGGATCCGCCCCTTCACCCCGTGATCGTCCGCGACGACGGTGTCCACCCGCGCCGCGACGAGCGAGTCGAGCTTCGCGCTGGTGGGGCCCAGGTTCGAGCCGCCGGAGAGCGTGTCGTCGTAGCCGGCGCCGGCCGCCGATGGGCGCGGATGGAAATATTCGGGGCGCGTGAACGACTGGCCGATGAGCGCACTGCCAATCGGCTTGCCATCGGCCCCGACGATGAGCGAGCCGTTGGCCTGGTGCGGGAACAGGAGCTGGGCCACGGCCGTCACCGCGCTCGGGTACACGACGCCGGTGATCACGCAGAGCAGCAACGCGAGGATGATCGCGGGGCGAAGTTGATTGCGCAACACGTCACACCATCCGGAAGAGAACGAGCAGCATGTCGATGGCCTTGATGCCGATGAACGGCACGATGAGCCCGCCCGCACCATAGATCCACAGGTTGCGGCGCAGGATGGCCGACGCTGGCGCGGGCCGGTAGCGCACGCCGCGCAGGGCAAGCGGGATGAGCGCGATGATGATCAGCGCGTTGAAGATCACGCTGGCCAGGATGGCCGATTGCGGGGAGTGCAGCCGCATGATGTTGAGCGCCTCGAGCGGCGGATACGTCGCGACGAACATCGCCGGGATGATCGCGAAATACTTCGCGACGTCGTTGGCGATGGAGAACGTGGTCAGCGAGCCGCGCGTCATGAGGAGCTGCTTCCCGATCTCCACCACCTCGATGAGCTTGGTGGGGTTCGAATCGAGGTCGATCATGTTCCCCGCTTCCTTGGCCGCCTGCGTGCCGGTGTTCATGGCCACGCCGACGTCGGCCTGGGCCAGCGCGGGGGCGTCGTTGGTGCCGTCGCCGGTCATCGCGACCAGGCGGCCGCCCGCCTGCTCGCGCTTGATGAGCGCCATCTTGTCTTCGGGCGTCGCCTGGGCGAGGAAGTCGTCCACCCCCGCTTCCTGCGCGATGGCGGCCGCCGTGAGCGGGTTGTCCCCGGTGATCATCACCGTGCGGATCCCCATGGCGCGGAGCCGCGCGAAGCGCTCGCGAATGCCGCCCTTCACCACGTCCTTGAGGTAGATGACGCCGAGGACATGGGCGCTGCCGTTCTCCCGCTCGGCGACGACGAGCGGCGTGCCGCCCTCGCGGGCGATTCGCTCGACGACGGGACCGAGGTCGGACGGCACGGCGCCGTTGTTCTCCTGCACCCAGCGGGCGACGGCATCGCTCGCGCCCTTGCGCAGGTGCAGCGCGCCCATGTTCACGCCGCTCATCCGCGTGGTGGCCGAGAAGGGTACGAACTCGGCCTCGGCGGTGGACTGGCTGCCGTCGGCCGGCGAGACGACGACCCGGCGCCCTTCGGCCAGCGTGCGGCCGCGGATCCCGAACTTCTCCTTGGCCAGCACGACGATGCTCCGACCCTCCGGGGTCTCGTCGGGAAGCGACGCGAGCTGAGCGCGGTCGGCCAAGCGCTCCATCGACACGCCGGGGACGGGGATGAATTCGACCGCCTGCCGGTTGCCCAGCGTGATCGTGCCGGTCTTGTCCAAAAGCAGCGTGTTGACGTCGCCCGCCGCTTCCACCGACCGCCCACTCATCGCGATCACGTTCTGCTGCACCAGGCGGTCCATCCCGGCGATGCCGATGGCGGAGAGCAGTCCGCCGATCGTGGTCGGAATGAGACACACGAGCAGGGAAACGAGCACGGGCACCGACACCGTCGTGCCACTGTATGAGGCGAACGGGGCGAGCGTCGCGACGGCCAGCAGGAAGACGATCGTGAGCCCGGACAGCAGGATGGTGAGCGCGATCTCGTTGGGCGTCTTCTGACGCATCGCGCCTTCCACCAGGGCGATCATGCGATCGAGGAAGGTCTGCCCCTGGCCCGCGGTGATCCGGATGATCAGGTAGTCGGAGAGCACCCGCGTGCCGCCGGTGACGGCCGAGCGGTCGCCCCCCGACTCGCGGATCACGGGGGCCGATTCGCCGGTGATCGCCGACTCGTCCACCGAGGCCACGCCCTCGATCACCTCGCCGTCGCCGGGGATCACGTCGCCGGGCGTGCAGATCACGAAGTCGCCCACCTCGAGCTGCGAGGCCGGCGTGACCAGCACGGCGATCTTGTTCGTGGGGTCGTCGAGCTTCCTGGCCACGGTCTGCGTGCGCGCGGCCCGCAGCGAATCGGCCTGGGCCTTGCCGCGTCCCTGCGCCATGGCCTCGGCAAAGTTGGCGAACAGCACCGTGAACCAGAGCCAGATCGCAATCTGGGTCGTGAAGCCGATGCCCGGCAGGTGCTGGACGATGTCGCGCGCCAGGACGAGCGTCGTGAGGATGCTGCCTACGAACACGACGAACATGACTGGATTCCGGACCATGTCACGCGGCGCCAACTTGACGAACGCGTCGCGCACCGCGCGGCGCACGATCGGCGGATCGAACAGGGGACGAGGAGCGACGGCCATGGCTAGAACAGCCTCCCGGCGTGCATCAGCAGCTGCTCGACGATCGGCCCGAGCGACAGGGCCGGGAAGAAGGTGAGGGCGCCGACGATGATGATGACACCGATGAGGAGGATCACGAACAAGGGCGTCGTGACGGGAAACGAGGCCGCCGATTCGGGCGCCGCTTTCTTCTCGGCGAGGAACCCGGCCAGAGCCAGCATCGGCACGATCATGGCGAACCGGCCGACGAGCGTGTTGAGGCCCAGCGTGGTGTTGTAGAAGTAGCTGCCGCCCGACAGGCCGGCGAAAGCGCTTCCGTTGTTCGCTGCCGTGGACGAATAGGCGTACAGGATCTCGGAGAGACCGTGGGGGCCGGCGTTGTTCAGGCCGGCCAGCCCGGCCTTGATCGAAACGGCCACGGCGGAATTGACCAGAATCGCCGCCGCGAAGACCAGCACGTAGAGCATGGCCATCTGCACCTCACGGGCCTGGATCTTCTTGCCCAGATACTCGGGGGTGCGGCCCACCATGAGGCCGGCGATGAACACCGTGAGCACGACCATCACGAGCATGCCATAGAGCCCGGCGCCGACGCCCCCGAAGACGACCTCGCCGAGCTGGATGTTGGCCAGCGGCACGAGCCCGCCGAGCGGCGTGAAGGAATCGTGCATCGCGTTCACCGCGCCGCACGATGCATCGGTCGTGATCGTGGCAAAGAGGGCCGAGTTGGCGATTCCGAAGCGGACCTCCTTGCCCTCCATATTGCCACCGGGGTTTGTGGCTGACGCCACCGGGTTCACGCCGAGCTTCTCGTGGATCGGGTTGCCGCGCGCCTCGGCCCAGTACGCCGTCGTCGTGCCGGCCATGAACAGCACGAACATCGCCGCCCACAGTGCCCAGCCGTGCTTCTGGTTCTTCACCATGCGGCCGAACGCGTAGGTGAGACCCGCCGGCACGAGAAAGATCGTGAGCATCTGCCAGAAGTTGGTCCACGGCGTGGGATTCTCGAACGGATGCGACGAGTTGGCGTTGAAGAACCCGCCCCCGTTGGTGCCGAGCTGCTTGATCGCCTCCTGACTGGCCACCGGTCCCATGGCGAGCACCTGCTTGGCGCCCTCGACCGTCGTGACCGTCACGTCGTGCGCGAAGTTCTGAATCGCCCCCTGCTGGACCAGCAGCAGGGCGAACAGGAACGAGATCGGGAGGAAGACGTACAGCGTCCCGCGCACCAGGTCGGCCCAGAAGTTGCCGAGCCTGCCGCCGCTGTGCCGCGCGATGCCGCGCGTGAACGCGATGGCGAGCGCGACGCCCACGGCCGCCGATGCGAAATTGTGGAACGCCAGCTGCGTCATCTGCGAGAAGTACGACATCGTCGTCTCCCCGGCGTACGACTGCCAGTTGGTGTTCGTGGTGAACGATGCCGCCGTCTCGAAGGCCTGGCGGTCGACGACGTTCGGCAAGTGCTGCGGATTGAGCGGCAGCCAGTGCTGCAGGCGCAGGACCACGTACGTCAGGAGCATCGTGGCCAGGCTGAAGATGAGCATGGACGCGGCATACCGCGTCCAATGCTGGTCCTCGTCCGGGTCCACCCCGCCCAACCGGTAGAGCAGGCGCTCCACCGGCGCGAGCCACCGGATCGAGCCGTCGTACACCTTCACCAGATAGATGCCCATCGGCTTCGTAACGAGCAGGAGGACGGTCGCGTAGAAGCCGATCTGCAACCAGCCGTTGGTGGTCATGTCAGAACTTCTCCGGCCGCAGCAGCGTGTAGAACAGGTAGATGAGCAGGAGCGCAGTCACGATCGCGCCCACGATCGTGTCCAGGGTCATGGGGTCCGGTCCTCATGCTCGCTGCGCGCGCCGAGCACCTGACATCCCTTGACGTAGGCGAGCATCACTGCGAAGAACGCGATCGCCGCGAAGGCGTATATGAAATCCAGCATGGTGTCGCCGCCTGTGAATGGTTCCGAGATCGACGTGGAAGAACCGTATCACGCGCCGCGTGAAAACCGCGTTAATGAAGCAATCCACGGCAGGCGGACGAGGACCTAGCAGGGGCGGGACGACCCCCGGCGAGGGCTTTACCTACGGGCAGCGGCCGCCGGAAACGATCGGAGCCCGGCGCATCCGGTACCGGCCGGCGATCCGACGTTCATGCGCCGTTAATGCCGGCAGCCTACCGTTCTCAACCGGCATCCACGACCGCGTCGCCGCGGCGTCAGCCAGCGCTCTCGATCGGTGCGGGGATCTCGGCCGCCGGAAGATCGAAGGTGAACACGCTGCCGCCGCCGGCGCGCGGCGCGACCCGCACGCCGCCGCCCTGCGCCTCGGCCAGGCGCATCTCGAGGCCTGGAACAGCGATCCGATCTGGCAGCCGGTGCGGGAGACCGTCGAGCGGTTGACGGCGATCGACGACTGGTGCGAGGCGGTGACCGCGGCCAACCTCGCGTTTGAGCCGCTCGTCGGGGAGCTGTTCCGCAGCGGGTTCGTGATGAGCACGGCGGCCGCCAACGGGGATTTCGTCACGCCGACGCTCATGGGCGTCGCCGAGTCGGA
>JBJKPA010000371.1:0-3564 GCA_046706905.1 Gemmatimonadaceae bacterium | reverse complement strand
CGCTGGAACTGTTCCACGTCGGGTGAGCCGGCGTGGGGTGACCGGCGGCGGACCGCGAGAGTGTGATAAGGGACTGCGCGCGGGGCGTGTCCCACGTTCCCGCGCGTGGCGCGTAATGATGACAGTGTGACGTCTGCCACTCTCGCACCTCCAGGGACTCCATGATGCGTCGTTTCTTCGCGCTTCTGCTCGTTTTCGCCGGTCTCGCGGCCGGGGCCCAACCGGCGGCCGCCCAATCCGGCATCGCCCTGCTGCCGTCGGGCGTCACCCTGCGCATCCACGGCCAGGGCACGACGATCAGCGGCGTGCTCTACCAGCAAGGCCTGGATTCGGTGTGGGTCCGCAGCGGCGGCGGGAACCAGGCGATCCGGTCGTTGGCCGTTTCCCAGATCACGAGCGTGGAGCAGGCCCACCGGGAGTACACGAAGAGCGTGCTGATGGGCGCGGCGCTCGGCATCCTGGCGGGGGTGGCGCTGTATCCGACCACGTCGCACAACGACCACGACGTGGTCATCGGGAGCACCTTCTTCGTGGGAACGATGCTGGGGCTGATCTTCCCGCGGACGGACTGGATTCCCGTCCCGCTGCACTAGGGCCGCGGGCCGGCGCGCATCGGGCAACCGACCGACGCGCCGCGCGTGAATCGCCCGACTTAGCGCGTTCCGAAACACGCGCATCCTTCCTCCTGTCGGACCACGACCGAGGGAGGATGCAATGCAGGCACTGCGTACGATGGCGCTCGGGCTCGCCCTGGTGGGGTTGGCGGCGGCCTGCGGGCGCGGAAACGAAGGGGAACAGGCGGCCGCTTCTCCCGCCGGCGAGAAGACGCTGGCGGCGGTGGGCAACGCGGCCCTCACACCGGCCGAGCGCGGCGCGTTCGCCGCGCTGCCGGCCCGCATGGACCGGCCCGGGCCGGCCCCCGCCGGCGCCGAGATCGCGCTGGGGCGGATGCTCTACTACGAGACGGTGCTCTCCCAGGGGCACGACGTGTCGTGCAACAGCTGCCATCCGCTCAACGGCTTCGGGGCCGACGGACGGCGCGTGAGCTTCGGGCACCGCGGGCAGCAGGGGAGCCGCAACGCGCCGACGGTGTACAACGCCGCGGCCCAGGTGGCGCAGTTCTGGGACGGCCGGGCGCCCGACGTGGAGGCCCAGGCCAAGGGGCCGATCCTCAACCCGGCCGAGATGGGGATGCCCGACTCGGCGGCCGTGATGGCCCACATGCGCGGCTCGGCCGCGTACCGCGCGGCGTTCGCGGCGGCGTTTCCTGGTGAGGCCAACCCGATCACGTACGAGAACGTCGGGCGGGCCATCGGCGCGTTCGAGCGCGGGTTGGTGACGCCGTCGCGGTGGGACGCCTACCTGCACGGTGACACGGCGGCGCTCACCGCTCAGGAGCTCCGCGGCGCGCGGACGTTCGTGGCCGCCGGGTGCACGGCGTGCCACGCCGGCGCGCTGGTGGGCGGGCAGGTGCTGCAGAAGGCGGGCGTGGCGAGCGCCTGGCCGCTGGCGGCCGACAGTGGCCGGTACGCGGTGACGCACCAGACGGCGGACCTGTACGTGTTCAAGGTGCCGACGCTGCGCAACGTCGACATGACGGGGCCGTACTTCAGCGACGGCTCGGTGGCGTCGCTCGACTCGGCGATCACGATGATGGCGCGCTACCAGCTCGGGCTCGCGCTGAGCGGGGCCCAGGTGGCGGACGTCCATGCCTGGCTGCGGACGCTGACCGGGACGATTCCCGTTTCGTACGTGGCCCAACCGCCCCTGCCGGGCGGCACGTTCTAGCGGGGGCCGTTCCCTCTCCCGGGACGGCGTGCCATAGTTCGAGAGTCGCACCCGTCCCCGGAGACGGAGGGTCCCGCCATGCGCAGGCTCCGTTCGTCGCTCGCCAATCCGAGTTCGCTGGCCGCCGCGCTGCTCGCGCTCATGGTGGCGTGGGCGCCGGCCCGGCCGCGGCAGGCGCGGACGCTGCCCGCCGAGCTGTCCGACTCGACCTTCTGGCGGCTGGTCACCACGATGTCCGAGCCGGGGGGCTACTTCCCGTCGGACAACTTCGTGTCGAACGAGACGACCTACGAGTGGCCGATCCCGCGTCTGGTCGCGGCCACGCCGCGGGGCGGGGTGTACCTGGGGGTGGGGCCGGAGCAGAACTTCACGTACATCGTGGCCCTGCAGCCGCGGATGGCGTTCATCGTGGACATCCGCCGCCAGGCGGTGCTCCAACACCTGCTGTACAAGGCGCTATTCGAGTTGTGTGATACGCGGCGGGAGTTCCTGTCGCGCCTGTTCTCGCGTCCGCTGCCGGGCCCGGGCGACCCCGCGGCGGGGCCGGGGGCGCTGATGCGGGCGGTCGCCCTCGCGCCGGCCAGCGGGGCGCTGCGCGATTCCACGCTCCGCGCCGTGGACCGCCGGCTCACCGTGCGCCACGGGTTCACGCTCTCCGACGACGACCTGCGCGGCATCGCGTACGTGCTGAACTCGTTCTACGAGATCGGGCCGCAGATCACCTACTCGGGCGATCCGAGCGTCGGGCGCCGGGGACGGTGGATGCCGAGCTACTCGGAGATGGCGCAGGCAACCGACAGCGCGGGCGTCGCGCGGGGCTTTCTGGCCACCGAGGCGAACTACCGCTGGATCCGCGACCTCGAGCGGCGGAACATGCTGGTGCCGGTGGTCGGCGACTTCGGCGGGCCCAAGGCGCTGCGCGCCGTGGGGCGGTACGTTCGCGACCGCGGCGCCACGATCACGGCCTTCTACACGTCGAACGTGGAGCAGTACCTGTTCCGCGAAACGCCGGGCTGGCGCGCGTTCTACGCGAACGTCGGGACACTGCCGATCACGCCGCGGAGCGTGTTCATCCGCGCCGTGTTCGGAGGCTACGGTTACGGGTACGGGCGCGGATACGGCGGGATGCGCTCCGAAACGATGCTGGCCCCGATCGACACGATCCTCGCCGCGTTTCGCGCCGGCCGCATCCAGAGCTACTGGGACGTGGTGGGGCTCTCGCGGTAGCCCCGGCCCCCCGGGGCCGCTCCGCATCTTTGCAGTCCGTGAATGCCGCGTACCGGTTGCGCGACCCCGGTAGACTTTTGCGCCGCCGCCCGTCTAGGTTGCAACATTCGCAAGTCGGGAGGCTTCGTGAACGAACGGGGCGCCGTGCGTCGGGCACGGCCGGTGTTGGCGATGGCGGCACTCCTCGCGCTGGGCGTGGCCGGCGCCTGCAACAAGGCGCCCGCGCGCGGCTTCGGCGGGTTTCCGCCCGCCCAGGTCGGCGTGGTGACGGTGACCCCGCATGCCGTGCCGATGCCCTACGAGATGGTGGGGCAGGTCGAGCCCTTCCGCCGCGTCGACGTGCGCTCGCGCGTGGAGGGAGTGGTCGTCGCGCGGCCGTTCACCGAGGGCGCCATGGTCCGGCCCGGCGAACTGCTGTACCGGCTCGACGACGTGCGCTACCGGGCGGCCTACGAGGGCGCGCTCGCAACCTACCGGAACGACACGCTCACCCTGGCGCGGATGGACGCACTGCTCCCGCGGCACGCGGTCGCGCAGCAGGACGTGGAC